>JBDNFZ010000506.1:0-3170 GCA_041689555.1 Opitutaceae bacterium
CCACCACCGAAGACGCCGTAAGATCGAAGAGCAATTGCGCGCCCGCCGCCGCCAATTCCGGCCCGCCGAGCGCCGCGACCCTCACTCCGGGCTCCGTCGCCCGCAGCTCGCGCACCAGCCGCGCCACGTGCTCGTCCCCGGAGTGTTCGCCCGCAACGATCAAAACATCGACCGCACCAGCCACCGGCGCAGGCAGGCGAACGGATCGCGACGTCGCGCTCATATCACCGTTTTTGCGCCCGGATCTGCTCCGTGATCGTGATCGCGACCTCGAGCGCCGACTTACCCAACGCCGCGCCGACCTTCGGCTGCCGCGCCTTGGCCACGCTCTCGACAAACGACGCCAACTCGAGCGCCAGCGGTTCGCCTTTTTCTATAGGAATTTCCTTCACCGGAATCGAACTCACGTCGCCCGCCTTCACCAGACCGATCTTCATTTTCAGCCCGTAGGCGATGATGTCGCTCTTCTTCACGAGATGGCCCTTTTGCTCCATGAAGTTGAGCGAAAGGTAGGCATTGTCCTGAAACACCCGGATCTCCCGCGCCTTCTTGAGGCTCATGCGGCTCGCGCTCAGGTTGGCCACGCAGCCGTTCTCAAACTGGATGCGCGCGTTGGCGATGTCCTCGGTTTTCGAAAGCACGCTCACGCCCACGCTGTCGATTTTCGCGATCGGCGATTTGATCAGCGCGGGCACGATGCCGATGTCGTGGATCATCAGGTCGAGGACGACGCCCACCTCCGTGCCCCGCGGCTGATAGGGCGCGAGCCGCTCGGCTGTGAGATACTGCGGGTGGTCCACCTGCTTCTCCAAAAACGCCATCACGGGATTGAAATGTTCGATGTGCCCGACCTGCACGAGGCAACCATACTCCCGCGCCGCCGCGAGCACCTGCTCCGCCTCCTCGAGCGAGGCGCAGATCGGCTTCTCGATCAGCAGATGCGTTTTCTTCGCGAGCAACGGCAGCGCGACCTCCGCGTGCCGGTCGGTCGGCACGACCACCGAGACCGCGTCGCACTCGTCGCCCAACTCCGCGAGCGAGGCGAAACGCCGGCAGTTGAACTTCGCGCAGATTTCCGCGGCGCGCGCATCATTCTCCTCGTAGATTCCCGCGAGCTCCGCGCCCGGCAACGTCGCATAGATGCGTGCGTGGTGTTGGCCGAGCGAACCGACCCCGGCGACGCCGCAGCGGATTTTGGGCGGAGGACTGGAAAACATGGGGGAAGTGTGGCTGCGCGCCTTCCGTAGGAGCAAATTCATTTGCGATCCGCGATCCGCGATCCGCGATCCGCGACCCGCGACCCGCGATCCGCGACCCGCGCTGAGCGCGCGCCTTCACGAGGATCGCAAATAAATTTGTTCCTACGTCCTGCCGCCCGGCGCCAGCACCTTCAACCCCACCGCCATCGCAAGACCCTGCTGGCGCAGGTCGAAACCGACGAACGTGCGGCATCCGAGTTCCAGCGCGCTCGCGACGTGCAACACGTCGAGCGACCCCGTGCCGAGAGTCCGACTGTGCTGCCGGCTCAACGCCGCCGCCCGATTCAGGGCGGATCGCCAGAGCAAGTCCGCCAGCACATACCGTCCCCGTTCAAAATCGTCATCAAGCGCGGCCCACGCCGCTTCATAAGCGCGCTCGTCGATCAGCCGTCGGTGAGCCGCCAGCGCGATGCCGTTGCCGAGCTCCGCCCGCCCATGGTGGGTGACGGCCAGAGAGCCGCTGATTTTTGCCCGCCATGCGGCCATCGCCCGCGATTCCGGCTCGTGCAGGTAAAATTTCAGCAACGCGCTCGGGTCGACGTAGATTTTTTCAGCGGTCGCCACGGTTCTCCTCGTGCAACGCCCGCGCCTGGCCCGCCGTGATCGGGACGGGTTGGGCGGGGGTCAACCGGGCCCAGTAATCCACTCCCGCCGCAGCTTTACCCGGAGGTTTGGTGTAGGGCGTGAGCCGGTATTTGGCCTCGCCGCTTTCCGTCAGCAGCACCTCGCCCTCGGATTCCAGGATTTTTCTCACCCGGGGGAGCGATTGCGTAAATCACGGACGGATGCGGGGCGCGGAATTGTGATACTCAGGTGTATCACGCGCCCGAGCGTCAAGCGGCGCGTCCCCGGAGTCGGGACGCATCTCCGCATTGGCGATGATTCGCACCCGCATCTGTTGGCCGCTCGCTCGCGAGCGCCCGGCACCCGCATCCGTAGGCCGCTTGCTTGCAAGCGCTCACCGACCGCATCCATAAGCCGTTCGCTTGCGAGCGCCCGGCACCTGCATCCGTAGGCCGCTCGCTCGCGAGCGCTCGGCACCCGCATCCGTAGGCCGCTTGCTTGCAAGCGCTCACCGACCGGAGCGCTCGCAAGCGAGCTGGCCTACCGCCAAACGGCAGATGCGCCCCCGGCGTCGTTCCCTTCTACGCGGTCCCAAACGTTCCGCCCTTCAAGAAAAGCTGCCGTCCCGTCTTCCGCGCGTGGGCGGCGTTGTGCGTGACCAAGACCAGCGCCGTCTGCGTCTCCGCGCAGAGGCCGAGCAACAGCTCGATCACCGCATCGCCCGTGCGCTCGTCGAGGTTGCCCGTCGGCTCGTCCGCCAAAATGAGTCGCGGCGCATTCATCAGCGCGCGCGCGACGGCCACCCGCTGGCGTTCGCCGCCCGAGAGCTGCGTGGACAGGTGCGTCGCCCGCTCGGCCAACCCCACCTTGGCCAAAAGCGCGTCGGCGCGCGCCCGCGCTTCCGCGTCGATTCCGCCGAGGATGCGCCGCGCCATCAGCACGTTTCCCCGCGCGTTCAACTCCGGGATCAGGTAAAACGACTGGAAGACAATCCCGAGAAACTTCCCCCGCCGCGCCGCGCCCGTGTCGGCCGTTCCGCCCCAAGTCAGCGTCCCCGCATCCGGCGCGTCGAGACCGGCGAGCAGTTGCAGCAGCGTCGATTTTCCCGAGCCGGACTCGCCGCGGATGCTCACGCTCTCGCCCGACGCCACGTCGAGATCGACGCCCGTGAGCACCTCCAGGCGGCGGTCGCCGCTGAGGAACGCCTTCCGCAGGCCGCGCGCCGTCAGGATCGCCTCACTCATTGCGAAGGGCCTCCACCGGTTTGAGTCGCGCCGCCCGCCACGCCGGCAGTAGGCCCGCGAGCGTCGAGATCGCCACCGAGCACACCACGATCAGCCCCACGTC
>JBDNFZ010000507.1:0-7690 GCA_041689555.1 Opitutaceae bacterium
CAGGTAGTGCTCCACCTTGGCCTCGAGGTGGCCGGGCACAGCCCAGTCGAGCGCCGCCGGCGTCAGCGCGGCGGCATCGCGGATGTT
This sequence comes from Opitutaceae bacterium, assembly GCA_041689555.1. Lineage (GTDB taxonomy): Bacteria > Verrucomicrobiota > Verrucomicrobiia > Opitutales > Opitutaceae > Tous-C4FEB. Next base: position 88 of record JBDNFZ010000507.1, read on the forward strand.
CACGTCGAGGGTCACGCCGTCGTCGGCCTGCCCGGGCTTGTAGGTGTAGGCGAGCGGCAGCGCGGAATTCGCCAACGGCAACTCCGCAGGAAAAGCCACTTCATCATGCTGCAACGTCTCGGGGTCGCGCAGGTCCTCCGGTTCCAGCATCAGAAAATCCGGCTCCGCCCCACGGCGCTCGCGCACGAGGTCGACCAGCTCCGCGACCGAGGAAACCGAGGGTAGCGCCGGGACCTCCGGACCCGGCGTCTTCAACCCGACGCGCCCGGAGGTCGCGTCGCCACCCACCAGCCGCGCCGCGTAAAACCGATAGATCGCCTCGTCGAGGTTGAGGTAGCCCGTGTCACGGGTGCGCGTGAGCGCGTTTTCGATCTTCGCCCGCACCGCCCGGTTGTGCAGCAGGCAGTCGAGCGGGAAGACCACGGTGTCGTTCACGAGCGCCTCGCGGATAAAAATTTCCGTGGCGTGCACGGGATTGATCTTCCCGTAACTGACCGCGCGGCTTTCCAACTCCAACCCGTAGAGCCGCGTGCGCTGCTTCACCATCACGCGCCCGCCCTCCTCGTTCCAAAACGGCTCGCTGTGCGCCACCCGCGCGACGTGCGCGCCGAGATCCAGCGCCCATAGCGGATCGAGCCGCGCGCAGGTCCGCGCGTAGAGCCGTGTCGTCTCCATCATCTCCGAGGCCATGATCCAGCGCGGTGTCTTCGGGCCTTTTTTCGGCGCCGCCGCCGGGTCGGGCTTGCCGCGCTTCGGCTCCTCGCGCCGAAACAACACCGAGCCGGGAAACAGGCTCACGCGCCGGTCCTGCGTCGCCTTGTAGCCGCCGTTGTCCTCGTCGAGCTGCGCGATGTTGCCGAGCAGGCCCGCCAAAATACTGCGGTGGATCGCCCGGTAACCGGGCGTGCCGAAGGCCAGCGGCTGGTCCGGATCGCGCTCGGCGTGATCGCGCGCGCCGTCGTAGACCGACGTCATCTTGAACGCGTCGCGCTCGCGCAACGTGTCGAGCAACTGCGCGTGCACGTCGCGCCATTCGCGCAACCGCGTGTAACTCAGGAAATGATCGCGGCAGAATCGCCGCAGCTTCGCCTGCGTGAGGCGCTCGAACTCGTCGTGAAACGCCTCCCAGATGTTGAGCAGCGTCAGAAAATCCGAATCGGGATGGGCAAACCGCCGGTGCGCCGCGTCGGCCGCCTGCTGCTTGTCCATCGGTCGGTCCCGCGGGTCCTGGATGCTCAATCCCGCCGCGATCACGAGCACCTCGCGCAACGCCTTTTCGGTGCGCCCCTGCAAAATCATCCGACCCACCGTCGGATCGACCGGCAGCCGCGCCAACTCGCGCCCGATGGGGGTCAGCGGCCGCACGAGGTCCACCGCATCCTCCGCCGCCAACGCCCCGATTTCCTCCAACAGCAGATACCCCGAGCGAATCGCCTTCGGCGCCGGCGGGTTGATGAAGGGAAACCGCTCGATGTCGCCGAGTCCAAACGCCTTCAGCCGCAGGATCACGTCCGCCAAGTTCGCCCGCCGGATTTCCGGCTCGGTGAAACGCGGGCGCTCCAAAAAATCTTTCTCCGAAAACAGCCGGATACACACGCCCTCGGCCACGCGGCCGCTGCGGCCCTTCCGCTGGTCCGCGCTCGACTGCGAGATCGGCTCGATGGGCAACCGCCGCGTGCGCGAGGCCGCCGTATAGCGGCTCACCCGCGCCAGTCCCGTGTCCACGACGAAACGGATGCCGGGAATCGTCAGAGACGTCTCCGCGATGTTCGTCGCCAACACGACTTTCCGGCGTTGCGACGGCGAAAAAACGCGCTGCTGCTCCGCGTTCGAAAGCCGCCCGAAGAGCGGCACGATCTCGCAGTCGCGCAGACGCCGGCCCTCAAGCAGGTCGCCGACCTCGCGGATGTCCCGCTCGCTCGGCAAAAACACCAGCACGTCGCCCCGCTCGCTCTCGCGCGCGATCCGCTCCACCGCTTCCACCGCGCCATCGATGTAGTGGAGCGCCTCGGCCTTCGCCGCCGCCACCGCCGCCAGGTCGGATTTCTCCTCGTTCTCATCGTTTGCGTCGTAGTCCGAACCGAGCCCGTCGAGCGGCGCGTAAATCACTTCCACCGGATAGACGCGGCCCTCGACTTTGATGATCGGCGCGCCGTCAAACGCCGCGCTGAACGCCTCCGTGTCGATCGTCGCCGAGGTGATGATGATCTTCAACTCGGGCCGCGTGAAGCGCAGCGTCCGCAGGTGCCCGAGCAGAAAGTCGATGTTGAGCGAGCGTTCGTGCGCCTCGTCGATGATAACGGTGTCGTAGTCGCGCAGCAGCGGGTCGCCCTGCACCTCGGCGAGCAGCATGCCGTCGGTGAGGAACTTCACCACCGTGTCGCGCGTCGTGTCGTCGTTGAACCGGATCTTGCAGCCCACCTCGCGGCCCCACTCCACGCCCAGCTCCTCGGCCACGCGCCGCGAGACCGAAAGCGCCGCCACCCGGCGCGGCTGCGTGCAGGCGATCCGGCCGCGCGTGCCCCGCCCGGCGGCGAGGCACATTTTCGGGATCTGCGTCGTCTTCCCGGAACCCGTTTCTCCTGCGAGAATCACCACCTGATGCTCCGCGATGGCCGCGGTGATTTCGTCCGCGCGCGCGCTGATCGGCAGTTCCGGCGGGAACTCGATACGGAAGGGAAAGGGCTTGGATTCGGCGAAGGCGGCCACGGAAAGAGGCTTGAGATTCCGGGTCGGCCCGGGAATGACAACCCTTCCATGCGCGCCCCGGCCCAGCTTCCCGATGAGACGCTCTTCCGCGTGCTCCGCCTCGCGCGGTTCAACGGCACCAGCGTCCTCGTGATCGCCGGATTCTTCAGCCTCGTCTCCGCCACGGCAAAGGATGTGCCCGGCGCATTGGTCGGCGTGTTCGTCGCCGGCGCGGGCGCCCTCGAGCTGCACGGCGCGGGCCTCCTGCGACGCGGCGACGAACGTGGCGTCACGTGGCTCGTCGGCAGCCAGCTTTACCTGCTCGTCGTCGTGCTCGCCTACGTCGGCTTCAAGCTCGCGCATCTCGACATCGAACAACTGCGCCCGCTCCTGACCGCCGATCAACGCGAGACCATCAAACTCGCCGGCCTCGCCGAGGACGAGTTCCTCCGCCTCACGTCCACCATCCTGGCGGTGACGTTCGGCTTCGTCACCTTCGTCTACCAAGGCGCGATGGCCTACTACTATCACAAGCGCCGTGCGGCCATCGCCACCGCCCTCGCCGACGAGTCCGACGCCGCCTAGCCGCGCTTGCGCCGAACGCCCTGCCGCCTAATTTTCCGCCATGTCGAAGGAACGCTACATCGCCGCGAAACAACAGTGGGCCGAGAAACAGAAAGCCCGCGGCATCACCGCCCGCGCCGTGCCGGGCCGGGATCGCCTTCCGCCCGGACAAAAATTGACCGACGGTTTCCCCGTGCTCGACCTCGGCGTGCGCCCGGAGATCGCCCCTGCCGATTGGACACTGATCCTTGACGGCCTCGTGGAGAAACCCGTCTCGCTCGATTGGACCGCCTTTCACGCCCTCCCGCAGGTCGAGGACGTAAGCGACTTTCACTGCGTGACCACGTGGAGCAAATACGACTGCCGCTGGGGCGGCGTCGCCTTCACGACGCTCTTTGAGCTCGCCCGGCCCCAGCCCGAGGCCCGCTTCGTTTATTTCACGAGCTACGACGGCTACTCGACCAATCTTCCCCTCGCCGCCTGCCTCGACGACGACGTGCTCGTCGCCACGCAATTCGACGGCGCGCAACTCGAGCGCGAGCACGGCGGCCTCGCCCGCGTGATCGTCCCGAAACTCTACGCCTGGAAAGGCGCGAAATTCGTCAAGGCCATCACCTTCCTCGCCGAGGACAAACTCGGCTTCTGGGAAGTCCGCGGCTACTCCAACGGCGCCGACCCGTGGACCGAAGACCGCTACGCGTGAACAGAACGCTGCGCGCAACTCTTAACGCCTAACGTTTAACTTCCAACGCTCAAGCAGCCCGGAGTTTCACCGGTCCGCCCTCGGCAACTTAAGCGTTAAAAGTTAAACGTTCAGCGTTAAACGTTTCCTCCCCGTTTCCTCGCGGTTTCCTCGCCGCTCACAGCGCCTTCGCCGATTTCAGAATCTCCTCGAACCGCGGGTCGTCCTTGAGCCGCGACCAGATCGGGTCGAGGCGGATTTCGTTGGGCGTTGTCCGTCCATAGCCGCCGAGGTAGTCGCGCAAAATGCCGAGCGCCTCCGCGCGTCGGTCGCAGATGATCAACAACTGGCCATAGACGAACCGCAGGTTCGCGGCGGTGAACGCATCCAGCTTGATCTGCACGGCCATCGCCGCCGCGGCTTCGTGCAACGCGACCTCCTTGCGTCCCGCGAGCGCCTCGGCCCGGGCGAGGTCCATCTGCACCACCGGCTGCTGCCGCGCGCTCCACTGCCGGCCGCGATAATAGACGATCGCCACATCCGCCAGTCGACGGGCGTCCTCCGGCCGGCCCTGGAGCCACGCGATCTGGGCCCGGTGCAGCGTCACCGGCTCGCCGACCACCCAGCCCAATCCGCGCACCGTTTCCAAGCGCGGGTCCGCCAGCGCGCGGTCAGCCGCCGCCAGATCGCCGAACGTAAACGCCAGCAGGTAGGTTCTTTCGAGACCGTGCGGATCGCTGGGAGTGGGCGGCAGGGCAGCCCAGTTCCGCCGATAACCGACGAGGTCGCCGTCGAGTTCAAATTGGGCGCCAATCCGATCGCGCTGAACCCCGGCGTCAGTCGCCACCAGCGAACGGTAACGCTCCACCAGGGCCACCACCTGACGGTAGCGCCGCAGGTAGTGGGTCGTTTCGATTAACATGTTGATTCCGCGGGCGTCGTTGGGATTGAGGTCGGCGGCGCGCCCGAGCCGGGCCAGTGCAGCCGGCATGTCGCCGAGCCGCCGGTGCGCGATCGCGATGCGGTAGTGCAACTGCGACTCGTTGGGCAGGCCGGCCTCGGCGGCCTGATAATGGACGAGCGCCTTCACCCAGTCATTGTTGCAGGAGTATTCGAAGTAGCCCTGTGCCATGAGCACCTCGGGCGAGCCGGGTGCGAGGCGTTGCGCCGCTTCCAAGCCGGCCAGGGCCCGAGCCCGCCGGGCCGGCGTCGCATCGAGCGCGGCCAACCAGAACATCACGCCGTGGAGCATCGACGCCTGCGCGTGCGCCAGGGCGAATCCCGGATCCAGCGCGGCGGCCTGGTCAAACAGGCCCAGCACCCGTTCATATTCTTCCCGGGAGGAATTTGTCGCCAGATTTTGCTCCAGCCCGCGCGCGCGCAGGTAGAGATCGTAGGCCGCCTGGTTCTCCGTCGGGCGGCGGGCCAGCAGCGTGCGCTCGCCGGCGGTCAGGCTGGCCTTGAGCGCGGTGGCGATTTCCTGTGTGAGCGACGCCTGGATGGAGAACACATCGGTCAGTTCCTTGTCGTAGGTTTCCGCCCAGAGGTGGCCGTCGGTGCGGGCGTCGATGAGCTGGACGTTGATGCGGACCCGGTTGCCCGCGCGCTGCACGCTGCCCTCCAGCACGGTCGCGACGCCGAGCTCGGTGGCGATTTTTCTTAGGTTGCGCGAGGCCGTGTCGCGATAGGCGAGCACGGAGGTGCGCGAGATGACCTTCAGGTCGCGCACCTTGGCCAGCGCGGTGATGAGATCGTCGTGCATGCCGTCGGCGAAAAACGCGTTATCCTTGTCCGGGCTCAGGTTGGTAAACGGGAGGACGGCGATGGATTTGGCGGGCGCGGCGGGCGCGCTTGAGGTGGGCGGTGGGCTCCGTGACGTGGCCGGTTCGACTGCGGGCGGACTCGGACGCAGCAGCAGGAAAACCACGGCGGCCGCGACCAGGCCGACCGCTGCCGCGATCAAGCCCCACGGCCGCTTTGACGGTAGGGCGGGGTCGCCGATCCCCGCCGTGGGCGCGGTCGCTTCGTTGCTCGGCGAGGTTCGGCGACCCCGCCCTACATCGGATTCGGGTGACAGGAGATTTTTTACCCACTCGCAGAATTTCTCCGGTGTCTCGCCGCCGGGCAGGCGCGTCCATTGCACGGCGCGAAACTCCACCGGCACATCCGCCTCGGCGTCGCGCGTGGCGTCGATCACGACCGGCAAAAGAAACGCGGTCCGCTCGGAAATCATGTGCGTGCGCTGCGCCGCGAGTTTCCACTCCAACCGAAAATATCCCTCGCGCCGCGCCTGCGTGTTGGCCGAGACAATGGGGATGAAGAGCGCGCACGAGGCGATCTGCCCGCGGATCTTTCGATCCCACGCATCGCCGCCGACGAGCCCGCCCTCCTGATCGAGCCACACTTCGACGCCAGCGGCGCGCAACGCGTCGCACATGCGCTTCGCCGCCTCCGCATCTTTGGAAGCATACGACAGGAATACTGCGTTCGATGCGTCAGGCATGAGTTAGCGCTCGCTGCGCTGGAGCCTTGGCAAGGGCGGGTAGGCAAGGAAGACAGAGTTCATTTCGACGGCGTTCATGGACGGATTTCCCGCTGGAAAGGACGTCGCAAGGAAAACAGGTGCATTCCGTCGGGAAACACATAGCGTCCAATCGATGCAGGAATTCGCCCTCGACCGCACGTCGTTCTCGATCAGCTCGTTCGCCGACGAGCCCGATGACTTGGATTACTGGCTGAAACAAACGCCCGAGACCCGCCTCGCCGGCATCGAGTTCTTGCGCCGGCAGTTTTTCTCATATGGAGAAGCTCGATCCGAACTTCGCCGATTTCTTGAAATCGCTCAACGCCCGCGGCGTTGAGTATCTGGTGGTGGGCGGTTATGCCGTCGGCTATCATGGTTTCGTCCGCGCGACGGGCGATCTCGACGTTTTCGTCAGACTGGCGGCGCAAAACGCAGAAAACCTGATCGCCGCATTCAAGGACTTTGGCTTCGACGTCCCGGAGCTCACGCCCTCGGTGTTCATGGAGCCCGGCCGGATCGTGCGGATCGGCGTGCCCCCTCTGAGGTTGGAGGTCATGAATGAAATCTCGGGGGTAAGCTTCGACGACTGTTTTGCGAAACGAGCCGAAGAAACAATCGACGGGCTCCGCGTGTGCTTTATCGATCGCGAAAACTTGTTGCGGAACAAGCGTGCCGCCGGGCGCCCCAAGGATCTGGCGGATATCGCCGCGCTCACCCGCGCCCAGGGGCGGCAACCGCAGTAAGGATGGAGCGCGTCGGGGTGGAGAGTTCGGCCAACGCAAATCCACCGGCACGAACAACGCGCAGTCGTTGATCTGCCCGCGAATCTTCGCATCCCACGCATCGCCGCCGACCAGTTCGTTCTTGTCGAACCACACCTCGACCGCGCCGCTGCGCAGCGTCTCGCAGATGCGCCGCGCCGCCTCGGCATCTTGCGACGCGTAGGAAAGGAAGACGGCTTTGTTTTCTGCGGCGCTCATTTCTTCGCCGGCTTTTCCGGAGGATCAGACATCCTGATCCCAGGCCGGGAGGCGGCGGTGGGCGAGGAAGTGAGATGAACCCGTGCGGGCTCGCGGTGGCGGCGGGATCGTGCAGCGTGAGCGCCTATGCCCCAGGTCCAGTTACCGCTATTTCCCGCCGGAGCG
>JBDNFZ010000508.1:0-4389 GCA_041689555.1 Opitutaceae bacterium
CGCTCCGGCGGGAAATAGCGGTAACTGGACCTGGGGCATAGGCGCTCACGCTGCACGATCCCGCCGCCACCGCGAGCCCGCACGGGTTCATCTCACTTCCTCGCCCACCGCCGCCTCCCGGCCTGGGATCAGGATGTCTGAGGTTGGGAAACACTCCGCGCAGGTAGGAGCGCAGCGACGATTCGTGCGGCTGCACCTCTTCGGCGAACCAACGGGCTTGATCTGACGGGGAATGGCTCACGGGACGGGGTAAGGAGACTCTTGGGGGATTCCGAGGGCAGTCGAGCGCGAGGTGATCGCGGAATAGAGGTATATTTTCGTCCGGCGCGTAGCCGGGTTTCACCGGCCGTCCGTCTTAACCGGGGCGGAGGGCGCGTTCTCCGGTGCGGGGCCGGAGGAGAACCGGCCCGGTGGGGCACCCTTGCGAGTTTGCTTCAAACCACAGGCTGGTTTGCACGGCGGTTGCGCAAGCCCGCAGCCTCTGCGCCACGCTCGTGACGGCCAACGCCGGAAAATTTAAACGCGTCAAAGGCCCGAAGGTGCTCGCTTGGAAATGACGCGCGTGCGGCGTGGTCGCAATCGGTGGCTTCGCGCTGCTCTCCCGTTTCCTTCCGTGTGGGTTGAAGAACCGGTGACCGCTGATGCTGCCGACAACTTCGCCGCACAATTACCCGAGGTTCTTGCGTTCTGGGGTGATCGTAAGGGATTTCATAGGCCGCGCTCGAAGCCGCGATAAGCAGCGAAGCAAATGGACAGAATGCGACCGGCATTGGTGGGCGCACTCCGATGTGTGCGAGCGACGCCAGATCGGTCGCTCACGAGTCGGGGCCCAATTACCGCTCGGCCCAAATCATACTTGCGACGCGGCGTCGCTACCAACCTCACCGCGCTCAACGCGGCCCAATTACCGCTCGGCCCAAATCATACTTGCGACCCCATCGGAATTTACGAGCGACTTGGCGCACTGCGATAGCGGGAACGCGGTGTTTCCGCTCGCTGAGATTTCTCGTTGTTGTAAAAAACGTTCGCTCCGGGCACCCCGAGGGCCTCACCGAATCCAAGCCATCCAAGGCCAGCCCAGCGCAAAATACACGGTGAGGAAAATCGCGCCGAAAATCGTGCCGAGTCGCCAGTAATCGCGCGCCGGGAGATAGCCGGAGCCATAGTAGACCGGGCTTGGACCGCTCGCGTAGGGCGTGAGGATGCCCATCAGGCCGAGCGAGAGACAGAGTTGCAGCGCGAAGGTCCGTTGATCGAGGCCGGGGATGCCTTGACCGACGGCGAGCACGACGGGCAGGAGCGCCGTCGCATGCGCCGTAGTGCTGGCGAACAGATAGTGGCTCGTGAAGAACGCGACCACGAGTCCGGCTGCGGCGAGCCTTGGCTCGACGCCTCCAAGCCGGCCCGCAATCGACTCTGCGGACCAGCGCACGAAGCCTGTGCGATTGAGACCGTCGGCCAGCGCCACGAGCGTGCCAAGCCATGCGAGCGTGCCCCACGCGGCTTTGTTCGAGATGACGTCGTCCCACGTCACGACGCGCCCGACGAGCATCGCCGCGACGATGAACAACGCGGCGAGCGTCGTGTTTACCGCACTGGCGGCGAAAACCCAGAGCCCAAGCGCCAGCAGGACCAGTCCGGTGTGCACCAGCTCGGCGCGGGTGAGGGGACCGAGTTTAGCCAGCTCCTGCGCGGCCCAGTCGGGCACAGTCCGGCCGGACTTCACCTCGGGCGGATAAAGCCACCACGCGAGCAAGGGCACGGCGGCGAAAAGCACGAGGCCGACGGGCAGGAACGCCATAAACCACTCCGTCCATGCGAGCGTGAACCCGGTGGTCTTGCGCACGAGCTCAACGGCGAGGAGGTTGGTGGCGAGCCCGGTGAGGAACATCGAGCTCGTCACGCTCGTCGTTGCGATCGCCACCCACATCAGGTAGGAGCCGATGCGGCGCGCGGAGGGTTCGTGGGGGAAGGAACCGTAGAGCGGCGGCAGCTGACGCACGATCGGAAAGATAGTGCCGGCACTGCGTGCGGTGTTGGACGGCGTGAACGGCGCGAGAAGCAGGTCCGTCAGCGCAATCGCGTAGCCGAGCGTGAGCGTGTGGCCGCCCATCCCCCGCACGAGCAGCAGCGCGAGCCGGCGGCCAAGGCCTGTCTTTTCGTGGCCGAGCGCAAACATGAACGCTGCGAAGACGAGCCATACCGTGCCGTTGGAAAAGCCCGAAAGTGCCCACCCCGCCGCCGCCTGCTCCGGGCGGAAACCCGGCTGGGCCAGCTCCGCCGGAGAATACAACGTCCACGGCGCGGATAGCGCCACCGCGACCACGCCGACGAGTCCCGCGACACCGCCTGGCACCGGCTCAAGCACGAGCGCCGCGACTACGCCCGCGAAGATCGCGAAGTAGCGCCACGCATGCGGCGCGAGGCCCGCTGGCGCGGGCAACAGGAGCAACACGACGGTCAGCGCGACCGGCACGACGGAGTGGAGACGCGAGGTGGGCATGGGGTGGCGCCTTGAGACGCAGCTGCGGCGTTTCTAGGTTATCGCCGACACAAAACAGTCGGTCGCACCACGGGATCAGGATGCCGATGCTTTGCTCGGGTGGCTTGGGGCCTCCCGTGGTCCCCGGAATTTTTCCAAAATGACCGAGCCCCCGGGCCAACATCATGGGCTGAGTCGCCGTCGGGCCGGCGCCAATCATTTAGAAAGGCGACCCCGGTTGTTTCGCGCGGCCATCGCTTGGAGTCGGATGCGAGAATAGGGTCGCGAAAAGATCGGCGATAAAAAGCCCCGAAGTCGCTCCGTTCATCCGCGCGCTTGGCGCAAAAGATGGGAGCGAGTGAGAGCCGCCATTAAAACGCGGATTGTTAGGAAAGATAGAGACGCAGCCGTTGCGCTTTTGGGTTATCGTCAAAAAAAATAATTTCGGAACGGGACCTTTGCTGAAAATCCCCTCGACAGAACATAGGACGGGGCGGATGTATTCCGGCCGCACCGCCCCATGCCCCCGTCCGAACAAGCCCGTTGGTTTGCCGAGGAAGTCCAGCCCCATGAACCGGCGCTGCGCGCTTATTTGCAGGCGCGATTTCCGACGCTCGGCGACCATGACGATCTCGTGCAAGAAACTTACACGCGCCTTCTCCGTGCGCAGGCCAATGGCGGGGTGCGCTACACGAAAGCGTTTCTCTTTACCACCGTGCGCAACGCCGCCTTCGATCTTTTCCGCCGGCGCGGCGCGAAGCCGACCGAGGCCATTACGGATTTGGTCGAGCTCACGATTTTGGAAGAGCGGCCGGGCGTGGACGAGCAGATCGATCAAAACTACGAACTCGAAGTGCTTGCCGACGCCGTGCGCGCGCTGCCCGACCGCTGCCGCCAGGTCATTATGCTCCGCTATCTCGACGGTCTCGCTTACAAGGAAATTGCCGTGCAACTCGGTATTTCGGCCGAAACCGTGAAGGTGCATATGGCGAAAGGCATGCGGCGCTGCGCGGCGTATTTCGCGGAGCGCGGGCTGCTGGAAGCGGGGCCATCGTCGGCCAAGGAGGTTTCTTGCCCATGAGCGATTCGCTCGATTGCGACGATCCGATTGAGGAAATTGCCGCGTATTGGCTAACGCAGCGCGACGAGGGATTTTCGATCGTTCAGAAACGCGACTTTGAGCGGTGGTGCCGGGCCGACCCGCGCCACGCGGCCGCGGTCGCGCGCCTCGATGCCGCGTGTGCCCTGCTCGACAAGATGCCGCTCCTGCGCGCGGAGTTGTTGCCCGTGCTAGATTTCCCGGTGAAGCCGCGCGCGATCGCTCCGGAGAAAATCGTTCCCGTTCTTCGAGTCGTTTTCGCGATGGCCGCAGCCTTGATGCTCTCGGCTTTCGGCTGGTGGCAGTGGGTTCGTCCCCCACCGACCGCGCAGTTCTACTCGACCTCGACCGGCGGCTACGAACGCGTAGTCCTCGCGGACGGCTCCGTCATCGAGCTCAACGCGAACTCAGATGTGCGCGTCGACCTTTTGCCGAATGAGCGCCGCGTCGCGCTGGTGAAGGGCGAGGCGCATTTCACCGTCGCCCACGATACCACGCGGCCGTTTATCGTTTCCGCCCACGACGTTGCGGTGCGGGCGGTCGGAACGGCGTTCAACGTCCGCCTTGCATCGTCTGCGGTCGAAGTGCTCGTGACGGAGGGTAAGGTGGCTGTGTCTGACGCAGCCGGGCCGGCGCTTGGCGCCGGACCTGCGCATGGCGAACGTGAAAGTCGAAACGGCCTGCCGGAGAGCGACGGTTCGGTGATTCTTTCCGCGAATGAGCGCGCGGTTATTGCCACCGCGCCGGCCTCCACTCCGGCCGCGGCGCGTGCGGTGGTCGCGCCGGTTTTTGAAAAAATCGCCCCCGA
>JBDNFZ010000509.1:0-2334 GCA_041689555.1 Opitutaceae bacterium
CGCTCCGGCGGGAAAAAGCGGTAACTGGACCTGGGGCATAGGCGCTCACGCTGCACGATCCCGCCGCCACCGCGAGCCCGCACGGGTTCATCTCCCTTCCTCGCCCACCGCCGCCTCCCGGCCTGGGATCAGGATGTCTGAGACTGCGGGTAACCGCACCCTAGCGGCGGCCGCGTTGGGCATCAGCATTCGGACACTGCGCAGTAAATTGCAGGAATACCGCGATGCGGGCGACGGGGTCGAAACCGAACCGAACTTGGTCGATTCGTAGGCCCTGGCGAGCGGCCGGTATTCGACGGCCGTCGGGTTTTGGGAAATTTTGCGGATAATGCCGGTTGCGGCTAAACCCGGAGGCGAACGCGACGATAGATGGGTAACCGTCCTTCTCAAACCCGCCCCGCCCAACTTTATGCCCGCCACCGAAGAAATCACCGAGAGCCTGCTCCGCGACAACATTACCCGCGCCGTCGGTGATGTCTTCAAGACGATGTTGGGTCGCGAGACCTCGCTCACCTCCGCCGCCGAGATCACCGACCAGCAGTCTTGGCCGCCGCTCGGCACGTCCGCCGAGGCCGGAAGACCCCACGTGGTCGGCACGGTTGGTTTTCTGGGCGATATCAACGGCCTGTTGTATCTTTACCTTGACCTCGACTTTGCCCGGGAAGCGACCTGCCATTTGTTGAGCATGACCCCGGCCGAACTCGAGGAGGCGGGCGACGAGGTCATCAACGACGCGATCGGCGAGATCACCAATATGACCGTCGGCAGCTTCAAGAACGGGCTCTGCGACGCCGGCTACCCTTGCAAGCTCACCATCCCATCAATCCTCCGGGGCAGTAATTTCTCCATCGAGCCCATCGGCTCGGCGACCCGGCAGATCTATCACTTTAACTGCGGCGTTCATCGCCTCGTCGCGGATATCCTCATGAAGGTCGGCGACTGATCCCAAACCGAAAAAACTTCCCACCATGCGCTACAAGATTCTCACCGTTGATGATTCGAAGACCGTTCGGATCATCGTCCGCAAAGCATTCCGGACCTTCGATTGCGAAATCCTCGAGGCTGGCAACGGCGTCGAGGGCTTGGCGATCGCGGCCAAGGAAACGCCCGACCTTATCCTCCTCGACGTCACCATGCCGGTCATCGACGGGGTCGAGATGCTCACGAAGCTGAAGTCCGACCCGGCCCTCAAGGCCATCCCGGTGATGATGCTCACCGCCGAGGGCGGGCGCGACTACGTGCTCAAGATCGCCAAGATCGGCGTGCGTGACTATCTCGTAAAGCCTTTCAAGGAGGATGTCCTCCTCGAAAAGGCCGGCCGCGTCATCGACCTCAAGCCGCTGTCGGATACGCCGTCCAAGGCGAAGTCGATCTTCGATCCGGCGACGATACTGGTCGTCGAGGACAAGCCCGCCATCATCCAACAGATTCAGGATGGCCTCAAACACACGCCGTGGAAAGTCATCGGGGTGGCGGCACAGGGCGAGGCGATTGATTTTTGCGCACGCACTCCGCCGGACCTCGTGATCGTCAGCCTTTCGCTCCCCGACGAATCCGCCTTCGCGCTTTTCCGCCTCGTCCGGACGAACATCAAGACGAAGTATACGCCGGTCTTCGCGCTCGCCGTAAAGACCGAGGTCGGACAGCAGCAACAGGCCCAGACGGTCGGCTTCAGCGCGATCATTACCAAACCCATCGATTTGGGTGAACTTGAGACCAAAATGGCGAAGGCGATGAACCTCGACACCTCCCAGCGCTATTATGCCTTGGAAGGGGACAGCCTCATCATGCGCCTGCCGGAGAACTGCTCGCCGTCCGTGCTCGCGGAGTCGGCCAACTACCTCAAACCGAAGTTCGCCGAGGCCGTTGATGCCGGCACCAACAAGGTCGTCATCGATATCCAGCAAGTCCGCTCCCTGCACATGGGCGTGATCAAACTCCTGTTTCAGGCGATGCAGACCTGCCGGGAACTGGCCATGCAATTCGCCTTGGTGGGCAATCCGCAGATCGTCGCCGAGTGCAAGGGCTTCGAAGACACCCGTGGTGGGACATTCTACGACTCGCTCGAGGAAGCCAAAGCAAAACTCGGCAAAGCTGCGGCCGCTCCGCAATTGGCTTCTGCCTGAGACCGGATTCTTTGGCTTGGGCGCCAAGCACCCTCAGCATGAGGGTGCTTTTTCGTTTTCCGCCCCGAGGTTCGGCCTCCGTGAACCCGACGCAATTCGCTCTTGCCAGAGACGGAGCCCGTCGCTGTTTTCTGCCCCCTGTCTGTTCGTTCAAATCAAAAAATAACAACCACAACCATCCCGCGATCGCAAGGCGGCCCACCGGCCG
>JBDNFZ010000510.1:0-2392 GCA_041689555.1 Opitutaceae bacterium
AGCTTGCCCTGGCCGAAAACCGTGCGCCCAAACTCCGTCGCAAACACCACGAGCGTGTCCTCCAGCAGACCGCGCGCTTTCAGGTCTTTCACGAGCGCGGCGGTGGGTTGGTCGATGTCGTGGCACTGGTTGGGCAACTGCCGGCTGATCGCGACGTGCTGATCCCAACCGCGGTGGAACAACTGCACGAAGCGCACGTCGCGTTCAAGGAGTCGGCGGGCGAGCAGGCAGTTCGCGGCGTAGCTGCCGGGCTTGCGCACTTCGGGGCCGTAACTGGCAAGCGTCGCGGCGGATTCGCCGGAGATGTCGGCAAACTCGGGCACCGAGGTTTGCATGCGGAACGCCATCTCATAGGCGTCGATGCGGGCGATGGTCTCGGGATCGCCGAGCTCGTCGGCGCGCCGGTGATTGAGCCGGGCGAGATCGTCGAGCAGCGCGCGGCGCTGCGCCGCATCCACGCCCGGAGGGTTCTTGAGATAGAGCACGGGGCTCGCGCCCGGGCGCAGACCGACACCCTGATGCGAGGCGGGTAAAAAACCGCTGCCCCACAGGCGCGAGAAGATGGGCTGGCCGGGATTTTTTCCCGTGCCCTGCGAGACCATCGCGATGAACGCGGGCAGGTTTTCGTTGACCGAACCCAAGCCGTAACTCGCCCACGCGCCCATGCTGGCGTAGCCGGGCTGCTGGTTGCCCGTGTTCATGTAGGTGATCGCGGGGTCGTGGTTGATCGCCTCGGTGTGGAGACTCTTCACGATGCAGATGTCGTCGGCGATGGTCTGGATCTGCGGCAACAAATCGCTGATCCACGTGCCGTGTTTGCCGCAAAGTTTGCCGGGCTTCAGGGGTGGCACGACCGGATATCCGCTCTGGCCGCTGGTCATGCCGGTGAGGCGCTGGGTGCCCTTGACCGAGGCGGGTAACTCCAGCCCGGCATGGCGGTGGAGCATGGGCTTGTCGTCGAAGAGGTCGACGTGCGAGAGCCCGCCGCTCTGGAAAAGACAGAGGACGCGTTTCGCCGTCGGAGCGAAATGCGGCAGGCCGGGGAGCTGGCCCTTGGCCGCGCCCGTGGCCGCGACGGCCTGCGAGAGCGACGAAGCGAGCAGCGAACCGAGGGCGAGACCGCCGACGCCGCGGGCGGAATCGCCGATGAAAGTCCGGCGCGTGAGGTGGCGGAGATAATCGTGGGCGGGTTGCATGGTCAGTTCCTCGTGATCGCTTCGCTGAGATTAAACACCAGCGACGCCACTTGGGCCCACGCGGCGTGCTCGGATGGCGCGAGCTGTGGGTTGCGCGGCGATTCGCCGACCGAGAGCAAGGCGCGGGCGGCGGATTCATCCTGCGCGTAGCGGGCGCGCTCGCGGGTCAGAGTCTGTGTGAGCACGGCGAGTTCGCGATCGTCCGGCGCACGCGAGAGACCCTCGGCAAAGGCCCAGCGCAGGCGCGCGGCGTCGTTGCCCGGTTGCGCGAGCATCCGCTCGGCAAAGGCGCGCGCGGCCTCGGTCCATTGCGGATCGTTGAGGAGCACGAGGGCTTGGAGCGGCGTGTTGGTCTGGCCGCGGGCGACGGTGCAGACCTCGCGGTTGGGCGCGTCGAAGGCCGCCATGTTGGGCGGCGGTGCGGTGCGCTTCCAGTAGGTGTAGAGCGAGCGGCGGTAGAGTTTGTCGCCGTGGTCCTGCACGAAGGTCTGCGCGGTCGCGGGCGAGCTGCCGTAGTGGCTGACCTCGCGCCAGAGATCGAAGGGCATGTAGGGATTCACGCTCGGGCCGCCGACCTGCGGCACCAACAGGCCGCCGGTCGCGAGCGCGGCGTCGCGCACGAACTCCGCGGGCAACCGGAAGCGCGGACCGCGCGCGAGCAGGCGGTTGGCGGGGTCGCGTTCGAGCGCGGCCGCCGTCGCGCGCGACGATTGCCGGTAGGTCGCGCTCGTGACGATCCGGGCCGCGAGCCGCTTCACATCCCAACCGTGCTCGACGAAATCCACCGCCAGCCAGTCGAGCAGCTCGGGATGGCTGGGCCATTCTCCCTGCGCGCCGAAATCGGCCGGCGTATCGACGATGCCGGCACCGAAGAACAACCGCCACACGCGGTTCACCGCCACGCGCGCGGTGAGGGGATTCTGTTTCATCGTGATCCATTGCGCGAGGCCGAGCCGGTCGGCGGGCGCGCCTTCGGGCAGCGGCGGCAAAAATCCGGGCGTGCCGGCGGTGACGATCTCGGTCGGCTGCGCGTAGTCGCCGCGATTCAGGATGTAGGTGTCGCGGGGCTTGGCCGCGACGGCCATGACCATCGTGGGAAAGGGCTGCGTGAGCGCGGCGAGCCGCTCCTCGGCGTTGGCGAGGGCGACGCGGGTGGCACGCATTTGGGGGGCGGTCTGCGCGCAGTGCGACCAGAG
>JBDNFZ010000511.1:0-5300 GCA_041689555.1 Opitutaceae bacterium
CGACTTGAGTGGCTTCTCGCCGGGGAACGCGCGCGGCCGATCGCGTAGGGAACGCCGTTTCTTGTCCCGGTGGTGATCGACGTTACGCGGGAACGTGAGGCGCTCGTGCCGGATGCTTTTCTGGCGGTGCAGTGGACGCGGACGCCCGACGGAGAGGTGACGCCGCAGTTTGGGGTGCTCGTGAAGCGGTTGGTGAGCGGTGGAACCGTAGCCGGGGCAGCCGGCCCCGGACCGGCCGCAACGAGGCCGGCTACAACGGAGGCGGGCCTCCGCGTTGCGGTGGCGAAGGCGACACTTACGGCCCTGGCTCATCGGGCAGGCTCAGAACGAGGAAGCCGCCCGCTCTAATTTTAAAACGGCGCTCCGCGTGGTCGGGGAACGGTCGTCCGTCCGACCGAATGACGTTCCGTTTGCTCGCGAACGGGCGGCTCTCCGCGTTGGGGGTGGTTCGGCTCGGCTTCTGTAGGCAACTAGCTTGCCGGCGCTCGGCGACCGGAGCGCTCGCAAGCGAGCTGCCTACCGCCAATCGGCAGATGCATCCCTCGGGAACAAGCCGGAGATTCTCGCGATGCGAGGTGACAAGACAGCGGCGGAACCGCCGGCCCGCGAAATCAGGCAACGGAGGACTGCCGGAGATCGCTCGTCGGATGAGAGAGAGCCCGCCACCGTGCTCATGTCGGCGAACGAGCGGGAAGCGGCGCTCGTCGCACCGGAGTCGTTTCACGGCAAGGGGTCGATCGGATACCGGTCAAAGATAGGGCTTCGCCGGCTTTCCGTCCGGGATCGCCTGCGCGGCAATCCGCCGTTCGAGGCGCGGTTCAAGGTGGCGGAGCCGAAAAAGCGACCCTGCTTCGCCACCGGAGCGGGGCTACGCAAAGCCCGGCCCGGCCGGAGGCGAACGGGTCCGGGCGTGCGGGTGGGTCGATAGATTACTCAGTTGTTGAGCAATTTTACTCAACGATTGAGTAAACTTGACGCCGCCGCCTTTGGGCGTCACGGTGCCGCATGGTTTTCGAGCGCGCAGTGGTGGATGAATTGGAGACGAGTTGCACCCGGCGGGCGCCGCTGGTGCAGGTGCTCATGGGGCCGCGGCAGGTCGGCAAGACCACGGCGGCGCAGCAGCTCGCGAAGCGGCTCGGTTGGCCGGAGGTGTTTGCCGCGGCCGATGCGCCGCTGCCCCACGGGCCGGAGTGGATCGAGACGCAGTGGCAGCTTGCGCGCACGCGGAAGCCGGCGCGGGGCCGGCGCGTGCTGCTCGTGCTCGACGAGGTGCAGAAGGTCCGCGGCTGGAGCGAGGTCGTGAAGCGCCTCTGGGACGAGGAGCGGCGCGAGGGCGGGCCGGTGTTGCCGGTATTGCTGGGTTCCTCGGCGCTGCTCGTGCAGCAGGGCTTGACGGAGAGTTTGGCCGGGCGGTTTTTCCTGCACCGTTGCCCGCACTGGTCGTGGCCGGAGTGCAAGGCGGCGTTTGGGTGGACCCTGTCGGACTGGATTTATTTCGGCGGTTATCCGGGTGCGGCGGCGCTGGCCGACGACGAGGACGCATGGCGGCGCTACGTGGCCGATTCGCTGATCGAGACGGTGCTCGCACGCGATGTGTTGCAGATGCAGACGATCACGAAGCCGGCGCTGCTGCGGCACCTGTTTGCGCTGGCGGCGACGTTTCCGGCACAGGTGCTCTCGTATAACAAAATGCTCGGCCAGCTCCAGGACGCGGGCAACACGACCACGCTCGCGGGCTACCTGCGGCTGCTCGAGACGGCGTTTCTCGTGTCGGGCCTCGAGCAATTTTCCAAGGGGCAGGTGCGGAAGCGCGGCAGCAGCCCGAAGCTCGTCCTCTGGAACAACGCGCTCGTGAACGCCCACGCGTTGCGCGGTCGCGCCGCCGCGCAGGCCGACGGCGCGTGGTGGGGCCGGCTCGTCGAGAACGCCGTCGGCGCGCACTTGCTCAACGGCCTCGACGCTCCCGGCTGGAGCGTGACCTACTGGCGCGACGGCGACTACGAGGTGGATTACGTGGTCGCGCACGGGACCGAAGTGTGGGCGCTCGAGGTGAAGAGCGGGCGGGCGGGGCGGTTGAGCGGGATGCGGTATTTTCGGGAGAAGTATCCGAAGGCAAAGGTGTGGCTTATCGGCGCGGAGGGCGTGAAGTTGGAGGAGTTTTTCGCGCGGCCGGCGGTCGAGTGGTTTACGTAGCCGGAGCGCCGGGGATCGGTCGGCGGACCGGCATCGAAGATTTTCTGATGGCGGACGAGCCGGAGGCGACAGAGGTTGGGAAACCTACCTGCCCCGTTCCCATGCAACCCGCCCCGCTTTGTCTCTTCGCCGGTTTTGGTGTCGCTCCCGCTTATGCGCTGGCGGCGACGCCATGGAAGCCCAACCTCCCGTGATCGTATCCGACGATCGCTACGCCGACGCGGGTTTCCAAGGGGCGCGGGACATTCCGACGCCGCACCCCGACCGGTTGGCGAAATCCGGTGCGCGGTTTGCGAGCGGATATGCGACCCATCCGCTTTGCAGCCCGCCGCGCGCGGTCCTGTTAACCGGGCGCTACCGGCAGCGCTTCGGCCACGAACGAAATCCGTTCTACGATCCGAGCGACCACCGCGAAGGATTGCCGACGGAGGAGACGCTTCTCCCGGCCCGGCTGAAAGCGGCGGGCTACGCGACGGGCTGGATCGGCAAGCGGCATCCCGGGGCCGCGCCGGAATTTTCGCCGCAGAACCGCAGCCTTACCGAGACCTATGGCTTTATCGGCGGCGGCCATCGTTTCCGCGAACGGAAGGCCAATGCCGCCGTCGAGTATCAGGTGCCGATCAATCGAAACGGCGTGGTCGTCGAGCCCCCCGCGCACCCGACCGGGGGGTTTGGCGCGGAGGCGGCGGCGTTGGTGAAGCGGCACGCGGGCGAGCCGTGGTTTCTCTACCTCGCGTTCAACGCGACGCGTAGTCCGAACGAACCGACGGCCGGGCGGTTGGCGCGGTTTTCACCGATCAAGGATCCGTTGCGGCAGAACTACGCGGCGCAGGTCAGCCTGACGGAAGATGCGATCGGAGCGACGCCGGCGGCGCTGCGCGAGAACGGACAGGAGCAGCGGACGCTCGTGTTTTTCTTTTCGGACGATGGAGGCCGCTATGAAGAGGAAGGCAAAGAAGACGAAGGCCCAGACGGAGAAACCCGCGTCGCCCCGCAAGCAACCTTAACGCTCGGGCGGTTGCCGTGTCCCGCTCCCTCAACGAAATGAATCCCTTTCTCTTATGACCCAAAATTCGCGCCCCACCGCGACCGCTCGCCGGTTGCTCGTTCTCGTTGGTCTTGGTCTCCTGCTGGCCAACGGCGTCGCCGCGGCCGAACCGCTGCGGATCATGTCGTTCAACGTCCGCAATTCCAACGCCAAGGACGGCGAGGACGCGTGGCCGAAACGCACCGAATTGTTTTTCTCCACCATCGCCGCCTTCGCGCCCGACCTGATCGGCTTTCAGGAGGTGCTCGCCGACCAGCATGACGCCATCGCCGCGCGGATGTCCGGCTATGCCTTCAGCGGCGTCGCCCGCGACGACGGCAAACGCAAAGGCGAGTGGTCCAGCATCGGCTACCGCAAAGCCCGCTTCACCCTCGTGAACCAGGGAAATTTCTGGCTCTCGGAGACCCCCGAAGTTCCCGGGAGCAAATCCTGGGACGCCGCCCTCACGCGCATCTGCTCGTGGGCGCGCCTGCGCGAAACCGCCACCGGCCGGGAGTTCGTTTTTGCCAATACCCACTTCGACCATCGCGGGGTGATCGCGCGTCAGGAAGCGAGCAAAGTGATTTCCCTGCGCGTTTCCGCGATCGCCGCCGGCGTGCCCGCGCTCCTCACCGGCGATCTCAACATCGACGAAGACAACCCCGCCTACGCCGTCTTCGTGAATCCAACCACCGCCGGTGCCATCCGCTGGACCGACGCGTTCCGCGCCGTGCATCCGCAGCGTCGGGCCGACGAGACGAGCTTCAACGGTTTTAAGGGCACCACCAAAGGTTCGCGCATCGATTTCATTTTTCACACGGCCGACTTCGTCGCCACCGAAGCCGCCATCGACCGAACCGCGAAAGACGGGCGCTACCCGTCGGACCACTACCCGGTGACCGCCGTGCTCCGCCTCCGCTGAGGCTTGGTCCGAGGTCTGCAGCAGCCTCTTGCAGTGAGGCTGTCCCCGGGTGCTAGGCTATACCGGACCGCTGGTTTCCGTCTTCGGCAGGAAATTGATCTAACCCCGGTTCGGTGACCGGAGTGGGTGCGGCGACCCCCATGAGACGGCCCCGAGAGCTTCCGTCGCGCCCCCGGGATATTTTTGCTTGGATTTTTCGGGAGGACTCCGCACGGTCCGTTTTCGGTTTTCGCCAGAGTAGCTCAGTGGTAGAGCAGAGGACTCATAAGCCTTTGGTCGCCGGTTCAATCCCGGCCTCTGGCACCAAAATTTCCAACGTCTCCCGTCCGCGTGTCGCCTTGATTCTTTCCCGTCCATCCCACCCGACGCGCCCCCGCCATGGCCGATAGCGTCGTCGTCCGCGATCTCACTAAGAGCTACGGCTCCACGACCGCAGTGCGCGGCGTGAGCTTCACTATCGGCACGGGCGAGATTTTCGGTCTGCTCGGGCCCAATGGCGCCGGCAAGACCTCGACCCTCGAATGCCTCATCGGTTTGCGCGAACCCGACGGCGGGGAAGTCTCGGTCGCCGGCCTCGACGCACGGCGGTCGGCGCGGAAGGTGAAGCAAAAGATCGGCGTCGCCCTCCAAAGCACGGCTTTGCAGGACAAGATCACCCCGCGCGAGGCGCTGCGGCTCTTCGGCTCGTTTTACCCCCTGCGGGCGGAACCCGCGGAGTTGCTCGCGCGTTTTGCCCTTACGGACAAAGCCGACGCGGCCTTCGACACGCTTTCGGGCGGACAGCGACAACGGCTCGCGCTGGCCCTGGCTTTCGTGAACCACCCGGAGCTTGTCGTGCTCGACGAGCCCACGACCGGGCTCGACCCGCAGGCGCGGCGGGAATTGCACGACGAGATTCTCCGCATGAAGCGCGATGGCACCACGGTCTTGCTCACAACCCACGACCTCGCCGAGGCCGAGCAACTCTGCGATCGGATCGCGATCATGGACCGGGGCCGGATCGTGGCGACGGGCACACCGGCGGAACTCGGCGCGCGGGCCGATCGGCATCCGGTGGTCTCCCTCGTCACGAGCCGCGCGCTCGACGCGGCGGCACTTGCGGCGCTCGCCGGAGTAACCGAGGTGCGGTGCGAAGGAGTTTCGGCCAGCTTCCGCTGC
>JBDNFZ010000512.1:0-4235 GCA_041689555.1 Opitutaceae bacterium
CGTCGAAAATTCCGCAATGCAAACGCTCCGGCCCGGCCCGCAACACCTCGCCGTCTCCCGCTGGGCTCATCCCGAGGAATTCGCCCACATGCAACACTTCGGCCTCGCCCTCGGCATCGGCGTCGTCGAAAGCGGCGCGATCGTCCGCTCCAGCTACCACGCCGACGAGCAGTCGCAGAAATACACCGGCGTCGAGCACCTCAACACCCACAACCCCCTCGCCGGGGTGTGATCCCACGAATCGAATCTTGAACCGGCACCGCGGCTTGGTTCTCTTTTCAGCGAAATGAGCCCTCCGCATCCCGGTCTTTCCGCCGAGGGCGGATAAGATCTCCAAGCAACGCCGAACCTTTTAGTTCAAACCACCCAACTTATGCCCAAATTCGTCATCGAACGTGAAATCGCGGGAGCTGGAAAGCTCGCGCCGGAACAGCTCCAAGGTATCTCTCAAAAATCTTGCGCCGTGCTGAAGAATATCGGCCCTCAGATCCAGTGGATCGAGAGCTACGTGACGGACGACAAGATCTATTGTGTCTACATCGCACCCGACGAGGCGACCGTGCGCGAGCACGCCAAACAAGGCGGCTTTCCCGCAAATCGCGTTTCCGAAGTGAAGACGATTATCGATCCTACGACGGCAGAAGCCTGACCGGACGCCGAAGCCTGAAATTTTCGCGGAGTTTAATCTCCGCGATCAGCGACGTCATATCGACGGGCGTCATATCTACGGGATCAGCCCCAAGGTTAGGGGCTGAACCCGCCAGCTTGGTCTTTGGTCGGTGGGACCGGAGCGGGATCACCGGCGGGGCTCGCGGTGCTTTGCGAGGTGCTGGCGCCGCGGATTTGCGTGGTGGCTGCGAGTTGGATTGCGGTTTTCCCCGGAGGCCTGGTGCCGCGGGACTCGGGAGTTTGCAGGGCGGCTTGCACGGCGTCGGCGTCCGAGGTGGACGCCGGGAGGCTGAATTCGACGACGCTTTCGGTGGCGGTTTCGGAGGTGAGGCGTTCAGCCGCAGTCGCGGAGTTTTGGGAGGAGCGGGCGGCGGCGGAAGTTTGCTGCTTCGGACCGGTCGTGTTGGCGGAGAGTTGCTGTTCGGCGTTGAGCCAGATTTCGGTGTCGCGGCCGGTGGGCTTTCCCTCGGACTCCCAGATTTGGCGGGCGCGTTCCGCGATTTCACCGTGAGTGAGGGAATTCGTTTCCATAGGATGGACCGGTCGGGGCGAGGTTGCAGAAACGGAATCGCGGGATCGTCGCCAAATAAGGAAAACTGACCGAGCGATGGGCGGGCGGTTCCGTGCGCCGGCACATCGGCCAGAATTGATCGCCGGTGCCGAATCGGAAACGGAGTTAGCGCCTAACAGCGAAAGAGCAGCTTACTCAGCGAGAACTACAAGGGTTCGGGGCTGACCCATGTCATCTTCGGCTCCCCGGCAAAGTGAGGTCGCTCACCAGAAACGGAGTCGGCAGCACGTTTTTCAAAATCCCGTTCAGATTTACCGTAACCGCCGGCAGAGCGGAATTCGCGAGAGTGATCGCCGGCAACAGGAGTTGGGCGTGGGTCGAAGGACCCATAAAAAATCCGAGGAAGAGGAGCGCCAGCGGCAAAGTGGAGGGGGTTTTCATAGGGCAGTCACGATATCGCATATGCACCCGCAAGGGGATCGGGACAATTCCCACGCCCGCGCGTGATTTCTCCGATACTTTGCAATAGACCCGCAATTCCGGGCCGATCCGGAGTATTTATTCGAAATTGCCTCGGGCTTTCGTGGGCAGAGTTAGCCGTTAACTTTATCCTAGCCGGCACGCCGGCTTGAAAAAATTGCAGAGGGCGACGCAACCGGACTTGCCGAATCGATACCGGTGGTTAACAACCGTCGACCCTTCGCTCCCCCTGTGTCACCCGACACCACCGGCCCCCATTCGCTCCCTCCAACGTTCCCTCCTACCCGTGACCTCCGACTCCAATACCCGCGAAGACCAACTCCTCGAAGCCGCCGCCGGCAAAGGCGCGCTCGGCAAAGCCGCCATCTACACGAAGCTCTCCGGCCCCGGCTGGCTGCAGGGCGCGGTTACCCTCGGCGGCGGATCTCTCGTCGGCGCGCTCTATGTCGGCATCATCTCCGGCTACCAGCTCATGTGGCTGCAGCCGCTGGCCATGGTGCTCGGCGTCATCATGCTTTCGGCGATCGGCTACGTCACACTGTCCACCGGGCGCCGTCCGTTTGAGTCGATCAACTCCAGCATTTCGCCCGTCCTCGGCTGGGCCTGGGTCATCGCCACGGTGATGGCGAATATCGTCTGGGCCATGCCGCAATTCAGCCTCGGCATCGGGGCCATCCAGCAAAATCTCATCCCCGCCGTCGGCACTTCCCTCGCGTCCACCATCGCCATCGGCCTCGTGTTTTTCGTCGGCGGCTTGGTCATCAACGCCTCCTACGAATCCGGCAACAAGGGAGTCAAAATTTTTGAAACCGTGCTGAAGATCATGGTCGGGCTGATCGTCGTCGCCTTCTTCCTCGTCGTCGGCGTGCTGACGTTTTCCGGCACGCTGAACTGGGGCGAGGTCTTCAACGGTGCCCTCCCGCGTTTCGCCGATCTCTTCCGCCCGGCCAACGACTACGCCGGGCCCATCGCCGCCACCGGTCCGCATGCCGAGGCCTGGACGAAGATCATCGTCGATAGCCAGCGGGACATCATCATCACCGCCTTCGGCACCGCCGTGGGCATCAACATGACCTTTCTGCTCCCCTACTCCATGCTTCGGCGGAAGTGGGGGAAAAAACACCGCGGTCTTGCCATCTTCGATCTCTCCCTCGGCCTGATCATCCCCTTTGTCCTCGCGACGTCGTGCATCGTCATCGCCGCCGCCGCCGCCTTCCATGCCAAGACCGGCGACATCCTCCGGGCCGATGGCACGCCCATCGCCGGCTCGGCGAACAGCTACTACGGCGCGTTGGCCAAGCATCCGCTCTCCCCGCGGCTCGCCGCGACCTACCCGAGCGACGAGGCGAAAAAAGCGGCCGTCGCCGCCCAGCGCGCCGCCATCAATACCCTGCCGCTCGCCGATCGCCAACTCGGCGCGATGCTCGCCCAACGTAATAACATCCAGCTTGCCTCCACGCTCAGCCCGCTGACGGGGCCGACCATCGCGCAGCAGGTCTTCGGCTTTGGCGTCCTCGGCATGGCCGTCTCCACAATCATCGTCCTCATGCTCATGAACGGCTTCGCCTTCTGCGAAATCTTCGGTCGTCCCGGCGACCGCACCGTCCACATGATCGGTTGCGCCGTCTCCGGTCTCGGCGGCTTTGCCGGCGCCTTTATCTGGGGCAATCCCGATGCGCGCGCCGCGCTCGCCGTGCCGACTTCCGTCCTCGGCGGCTCGATGATCCCGATCGCCTATTTTACGTTCCTGCTGATGATGAACTCCCGCACGCTGCTCGGCGCGGACCTGCCCACCGGTGGCCGCCGTGTGCTCTGGAATACCCTCATGATCACCGCGACCGGCATCGCCACCTTCGGCTCCGTGTGGGTGCTGGCCAGCAAAGGCACGCCGGGCAAAATCGGCATCGCGATTCTCGCCACACTTTTCGTCCTCGGCCTCGTCGGCTACTTTCGGAAAAACTCGCTCAAAGCCTGAATCCCCGTCGATGGGGTATTCCCGTCAATGGGATCCCCGTCTGCCTGGTCGACCTCAACGCTCCCTCCGAGCTCGGGCAACCATTAGGGTCTGACCCCGCCAGCCTAGTCTTTAATCGGCGGGGCCGGAGCGGGATCACTGGCGGGGTTCGCGGTGAGTTGCGAGGTGCTGGCACCGCGGACTTGCGTGGTGGCGGCAAGTTGCGGACCGGTTTTCCCCGGAGATTTTGTGCCGCGGGACTCGGGAGTTTGCAGGGCGGCTTGCACGGCGTCGGCATCCGGGGTTGACGAAGGGAGACTGAATTCGACGACGCTTTCGGCGGCGGTTTCGGAGGTGAGGCGTTCCGCCGCAGTCGCCGAACCTGGGAAAGAGCGGGCGGCGCCGGCGGGAGATTCCTTCGTCGTGTCGGTCGTGAGGGCGGAGAGTTGCTGTTCGGCGTTGAGCCAGATTTCGGCGTCGCGGCCGGCGGGACTACCTTCGGCCTCCCAGATTTGGCGGGCGCGTTCGGCGATTTCACCGTGAGTGAGGGAATTCGTTTTCATAGGAGGGATGGGTCGGGGCGACGTTGCAGAAACGGCATCGCGGGATCGCCGCCCGATA
>JBDNFZ010000513.1:0-7846 GCA_041689555.1 Opitutaceae bacterium
GTCTTCGTAGCCCGCGACGCCGTCCGCATCGAAGAGGTTCTCGACGTTGTAGGCCACGACCGTGAAGGGTCGCGCCGCGGCCGAAAGGAGCAGCGCTGAAGCCAAGACAAAGAGTCGGAGGAAAATCATCCGGCCAACGTGAGGGCCGCGATTGACCCGCGCAACTGCGCGCACGCAGACTTTTTCCCATGCCCGATCTGCTCCACGTCTCCGGCCTCCGCGTGCGCCGCGGCGGCACCGCCATTTTGCGCGGTCTCGACTGGCGCGTGCGCGCCGGCGAGCACTGGGCCATTCTCGGCCCCAACGGCTGCGGCAAAACCACCCTCCTAAAAGCCCTCCTCGGCTACCTCGCGCCCAGTGCCGGCGACATCACTCTCCTCGGCCAGCGCTACGGCGAATCCGACTGGCGCGACCTGCGCCTCAAGATCGGCATCGTCACCAGCACCCTCCAAGCCAGCGTCCCCGCCGCCGAACCCGCCATAGAGACCGTCGTCAGCGGCCGCTACGCGCAACTCGATCTGTGGCTCACCCCCACGCGCGCCGATATCGCCGCCGCCAAAAAACTCCTCCGCTCCCTTCGGATGGCCAGCCTCGCCGATCGGGAATGGCAGTTCCTCTCCCAAGGCGAACGCCAACGCGTCCTCATCGCCCGCGCCCTCATGGCCCGCCCGCGCCTGCTCATCCTCGACGAACCCTGCGCCGGCCTCGATCCCGTCGCCCGCGCCCGTTTCCTCGATTTTCTCGCCCGCCTCGCCCGCCGCAAAAACAACCCCGCCCTCGTCCTCGTGACGCACCACGTCGAGGAAATCCTCCGCTGCTTCACGCACGCCTTGCTCCTGCGCGCCGGCCGCGTCGTCGCCTCCGGCCCCCGCGCGGCGACGCTCACTTCCCGGCAGCTCAGCACCGCTTTCGGCGCCCGCCTCCGCCTGCGCCACCGTGCCGGCCGCTACGCCCTCGGCCTGACCGACGCTCGCGCGTGAATCCCCTCGCCGAATCCATCGAAACCCTCGGCTGGGCCGGCCCGTGGACTTACCTCGGCCTGTTCCTCGCCGCCTCGCTCCTGATGCTGTGGCGCTTCGAGGCTCTGCTCCGCTCCGGCCTCGAGGGCACCGCCGTCGGCACCGTCGTGATGCCCTACTGCTCCGGCCTCGGGAATCTCCTCTTCGTCGCCATCGTCGCCGCGCGCGGCGAACCGCCCGCCGCCGTCCTCACCAACAGCATCGTCAACAGCGTCACCAATCTCACCGTCCTCCTCGGTCTGCCCGCGCTGTTCTGGGGCCTCGACCTCGCCGCCGAGAAATCCCCCGTCAAAAAATCCCCGCGCAAAAAATCTGCCGCCGCGCCCGCCGACACCGTCCGTCGCCTCAACCGCCTTTCCCTGCTCCTCTCGCTCACCGCCGGACTCTTCTTCGCCGGCGCGACCTGGGGCCTCGCCGACGACGGCCGGCTCGACACTCGTGACGGCCTCATCCTGATCGGCCTGTTCCTCTTCTGGCAGTGATTCCAGGTCTTCGACGTCCTAAAAAACAACGTCATCCAACGCCGCTCCTTCGGCGCATTTTTCTACCTCGATGTCGTCATTCTCATCGCCGGCGCCTACGTCGTCTACGTGAGTCTCGACTGGCTCGTCGCCTGGCTTTCCTCGCAGAAAAACCTGCCCTTCGGCGCCCAATCCCTCGGCTGGCTCAGTGGCATCCTCATGGTCCTGCCCAACGCCATCCTCGCCTTTTACAACGCCTCCCGCCGCCGCGCCGACATCGTCTACGCCTCGCAGATTGGCGACGGCCACATCTGCATCCCGCTCTGCCTCGGCCTCGGTGCCCTCGTGCAACCCCTGCCCGTGCCGCCCGACTTCGTCCTCGGGCTTGGCCTCGTGATCGGCGCCCTCGCCGTCCACGCCCTCGCGCTCCTCACCGTCGGCGGTCTGCCCCGCTGGCTCGGCTGGCCCCTGCTTGCCGGCTACGCGGTCTTCCTCGGCGCCGGCCTCTCCGGCTAGCGCCTGTGTTCACGGGATGACGAACGGATCGGCGCGAAATTTCTCGCCGAGTTCGAAAAACGCCGGCTGCGCCCGCAACCACGACGACTCGGCGCGGATCTCCAGGATCGTCTTTGTCGTGCGGTTGCAGATCAAAAAGCTCCCGTCGCCCACGCGCATCAGCGCGTCGTAGCGGGTCCCCTTTGCCTCCGGCGCAAAGACGAAATCCCCGGTTGTGAGCGGCTGCTCCGCCGCAAGCGTGCGGAGCGGATCGACATCCGCCGCGAACCGCAGCCGGAAACTCTCCACCCTCGGGCCGACGTAGGCGAGCACCCCGCCGTGTTTGGCGCCCATCGCCAGCAACGCCCACTCGTCGAACACGACCGACCCGTAGGCGAGTCTCATGCGCTCGAGGGCGGCTTGGATGTGGGAGCGGGCTAAAGCGAGGTCCATGCGCGAAGGAAAACTCCATCCCGCGCATCGTGGCAAGCCGCCGCACCACCCCGCTCTCAGCCGCCCACGCCCACCCGCACCACATCGCCCGCCGCCAGCGGCAACGGGCCCTTCGCTTGTGCCAGAGTATAGGCCAACTGCCCCGCCCGGACCACCTGCACCGCCCGCGCCGCCACGCGCACTTTCGCCGCGTCCGCGCCGCCCGCCAGCGTGAGCCCCTGCGACCACGGCACCCGCGTCACCGCTCCGGTCGCGACATCGACAAACGTCACCATGCCCGCCCGCGCGAGCTTCGCCGCCGCCGTGATCCCGCCGTCGGCCACGGTGCCCGTCGCTCGCACCGCGCCCGCCGCGACCTTGCCCGTGGTCTTGACGATTGTTCCCGCCGTCTCGCCCGCCACTACCACCGCCGTCGCCACGAGCTTCACCGGCATCGTTACCACCTTCGTCGCGAGACAGCCCGACAGCCCCATGCCGAGGGCGGCCACGGCAGCGATTCGAAAGCCTATGGAAACCGCCCTCACGGGCTTGCCCGCGCTGCGGTCCGAAGTGCGCTCACGATTTCTTGACCGCCAAGATCTCCGCGAAGAACGCCCGCATATGCGCCCACGAGCGCCGGTCGGCCGCCGCATTGTAGCCGATCCCGCCCACGAGTCCCGTGGCCTTCGCCACTTCGTCCGCCTGCGGATTGGTGAACGCATGGATCGCCCCGGCGTAGCTCACAAATTGGTAGTCAAATTTCCCGTCGTTCATCGCCTTGGTAAATGCCGCCAGCTCCTCCGGCTTGATGAGCGGGTCCACCGCTCCGTGACAGATCAGAAACTTGGCCTTGTTCGCCTCCGCCTCCCCGGCTGTGGCGGGGATCAACGAACCGTGAAAACTCACGATGCCCGCCAGCGGCGCGCCGCTGTAGGCCAGCGCCTGCGTCACCGCGCCGCCGAAGCAGTAGCCGATCGCCGCCACGCGCTGCGGATCGACCAGCTTCGAGGCAAACAACTGGTCCAAGCCCGCCCGCGCCCGCTCGGCCATCAGCGGCTTGCCATAAAATTGCCCGGCGAGTTCACCGGCCTTTTTGACGTCGGTCGTGATCACGCCCGCGCCATACATATCCGTGGCAAACGCCACGTAACCGAGCCCGGCCAGCATCACCGCGCGGCCTTTCGCGTAGTCGTTCAACCCCCACCACTCCGGCACCACGAGCACGCCGGCCGCCGGCTTGGCTGCGGAAACCTTCGCGTCGTCATAGACGAGATACCCTTCGAGCTTCACGCCCGCGTGCTCGTAGGCGACGGGCTGGGTGACGACTTTGGCGGTGGCGAGACTCATGCCGAGCAGCGCGGTCAGCGGAAGGAGGCGGGCGATTTTTTTCATGGCAAGAAGTTCGGTCCACCGTGCCCGACCGCGCGGGCGGGTCAAATCCGCCGTGGTCGCCTTCGCCCCCTCAAGCCGAGAACCCGCCCGCGATGTAGCTCTTGAGGTGCTCGGCCTCGTGCCGGTTCGCGTCGGCCATCCAACGCGAGATGTCGCCGATCGAGATCAACCCCTGCAGCTTGCCTTCGCTCAACACCGGCAGATGCCGGCAACGCCGCTCGGCAAACATCACCATCGTCTCCTCCACCGTCGCCTCGGGCGTCACCGTCATCACGTTCGCCGACATCACATCGGCCACGCGACCGGTCTTGGGATCGACGCCCTCGCCGACCACGCGCCGCAGCACGTCGCGCTCGGTGAAGATACCGACGAGCTTTTCGCCTTCGGTGACCAAGATACAGCCGATGCGGTGCCGGTTCATCTCGGCGACGGTTTCGGCGATGGTGAGATGCGACGCGACCGTGTGGAGCGCGGGACCTTTGCGCGCGAGAAGCGCGGAGAGCGGAGTATTCATAGGGTAACTGAGGGGTTGGTCGGAGCGTAGTGCCGCCGCCCCGCCCGACAATGTTTTTTCCTCGTCGCGTCGCGTCGGACCCGCGCGTGCAAAATCTTGCCGGCCGCGACCCGCTTCGCACGCTGACGCCCATGAGTCCCCCGCCGGTGCCGCGCTACAACGTCCTCGGCGTCGGCGTGTCCACCCTCACGCTCGCGCAGACCGCCGCCGCCATCCTCGGCGTGCGCGGCGCCCTCCGGCGCGGTTACATCTGTCTCGGCACCGCCCACGGGCTCACGACGGCCCTGCGCGATCCCGCGCTCGAGGCCGCCTACGCCGCCGCTTGGCTGACCACGCCCGACGGCATGCCGCTCGTCTGGCTCGGACCGCGCGGCACCGGGCGCGTCTACGGCCCCGACCTGATGCTCGCGGTCTGCGACGCCGGCCGCGCCGTCGGGCTGCGCCACTTCTTTTTCGGCGGAGTCCCCGGGGTGGCCCCGCTTCTCGCCGAACGCCTCGCCGCGCGTTTCCCCGGCCTCGCCGTCGCCGGCGCGGCCACCCCGCCTTTCCGCCCGCTGGACACCCCCGAGACCGACGCCTTCCGCGCCGAGATCACCCGCACCCGCCCCGACGTGATCTGGGTCGGCCTAGGCACACCAAAGCAGGAACTCTTCATGGCCGCCCACGCCGCCAGCCTCGACGCCGGCGTGCTCGTCGGCGTCGGCGCCGCTTTCGATTTTCATTCGGGTCGGGTGCGCCAGGCCCCGCGCTGGATGCAACGCGGCGGCCTCGAATGGCTTTTCCGGCTCGCGACCGAGCCCCGCCGCCTCGGCGCCCGCTACCTCGTCACCAACCCGCTCTTCGTCTTCCACGTCCTCGCCCAGCTCACCGGCCTCCGCGCCTACCCGCTCCCGGCCGAGAGCGCGCCTAAAACAACTCCCGCTGCGTGATCGCGTCGCGCTTCGCCCCGTCGAGGGTGCTGAGCGCCAGAAGTTGCATCACCGTCATCGCCGCGACCATCGGCTCCTTGGCGAGCGCCGCCAGCAACACCGCTCCGGCCAGCGCATCATACAGCGCCGCGTGGTAACACATCCGCTTCGGCGGGCAGAATTTTGCCGCCAGCACGTCCAGCTCGCCCTGCAACCCGCACGTCGCTACCAGCACCTCCAACTTTCCCGATTCCAACTGCGGATAGAGCTGCGCATAGAGCCGCGCCGAGTCGATCCACGGCCCCCACTCCACGCTCCGCTCGCCCGGCCGCGCGAAGTCCGGCGAGCTCCGCGGATACGGCCACACGCCTTTCAACAACGCGTTCTCCACGCCCGCGTAGTGCGCCGCCAACGGCCCGCGCTCGCGCAGCCCCGCAAAAAATTCCCACTCCTCCGCAAACGGCGCGCACCCCGCCAGCTCCGCCTCGCCCAACCCGTGCACCGCCACGTCCTCCGCGCGCACCCGCCCCGTCGCCGCGCAAAGCCGCGTCACGCCTTCGACGACTCGCCCGCCCAGCAGCGTGACCACCCCATACTCCAGCACCCCCGACGCACGGCTCCCTTCGAAATCCACAAAAAAAATCGGCTGCTCGGTCCAGGTAGTGCCCACGGTCCCCACGCAACACACCGCGCCCCGAAATCCGAATCTTTTTTCCGTGTATTCCGTGTGTCTCGTGGGCCAACCTCCTCCCGATGAACTTCGATCCCTACCGCGCCTTCATAACCGAACTCGCCGTGCGCAGCGGAGAATTCATCCGGCCGTTCTACCGCGACCCCGCCCTCCGCATCGAAACCAAGGACGACGCCTCCCCGGTCACCGCCGCCGACCGCGGCGCCGAGGAACTCCTCCGCCGGCTCATCGCGGAAAAATTTCCCGCCCACGGCATCATCGGCGAGGAACTCGGCAGCGACCGGCCCGACGCCGAATTCGTCTGGGTCCTCGATCCCATCGACGGCACCAAGGCCTTTATCACCGGCGTCCCGCTCTGGGGCACGCTCATCGCCCTCCTTCATCAGGGCCAGCCGGTTCTCGGCTGCATTCACCAGCCGATCCTCGGCCAACTCATGCTCGGCGACGGCATCACCACCACCCTCAACGGCCAAACCGTCCGGTGTCGCGCCACCACCGCGCTCGCCGCCGCCACGCTGCTCACGAGCGACACGCTCAACCTCGCCAAGTATCAAAACGGCCCCGCCTGCGACCGCCTCCTCGCCCGCGCCGGACTCGTTCGCACGTGGGGCGATTGCTACGGCTATCTGCTGCTCGCCGGCGGCTACGCCGACATCTGCCTCGATCCGATCATGAACCCCTGGGACATCGCCGCGCTCGTCCCCGTAATCCGCGGCGCCGGCGGCGTGATCACCGATTGGCAAGGCGGCCCGGCCTATCCCGCCCCGGCGACCATCGCCGCCGCGACACCCTCGCTCCATGCCACCGTGCTCGGCGCCTTGGCCGGGCCCTGACCGCAGGACTTCTCCGCGCTCAGCGTTTCTTCGCCTTCTTCGCCGACCACTCGCAGGTCACCAGCGAGCTGATTCCGCCGCGACCCTTCCAGTCGGCGATGACCGTGAGCGCGCGCGGCTTGAGGGCGGCGCCGATGTCGTCGCAAATCTTGTTGGTCACCGCCTCGAAGAAAATCCCCTCGTTGCGAAACGCATGGAGATAGAGCTTCAGCGATTTCAGTTCCACGCAGGTCTTGTCGGGCGTGAATTTCACCGTGATCACCGCGAAATCCGGGTGCCCGGTGATCGGGCACATCGAGGTGAATTCGTGCTGCGTGTGCGCGATCACGTAGTCGCGGTGCGGCGCGGGATTGGGAAACAGTTCGAGAATTTTCGGGTCGGCCATGATGGCGGAAAGTAGTGGGTAGCGGGTAGCGGGTAGCGAGTAGAAATACCGCCCCTGAAAACTGAAAAACTACGCCCTGCGGATGCTCGCTACCCGCTACTGTCTACCCGCTACTGTCTACCCGCTGCTTCCGCCGCCCTTACGTCGCCGTCTCCGTAAACCGCGCCTCGCGGATGACCGTGATTTTGATCGTGCTGGGGTATTGCAGCTCCGCCTCGATCCGTGCGCGCAGCTCCTTGGCGATCTCGCGGGCCCGGTCGTCCGTGACGTGCTGCGGCGACACCACCACGCGGATCTCGCGGCCGGCCTGGATGGCGAAGGCCTGCTGCACGCCCTCGAGCGCGAGCGCGAGTTTCTCCAGCCGTTCGAGCCGTTGCACGTAGCCGGCCATCGACTCCGCCCGCGCGCCCGGCCGGGTCGCCGAAATCGTGTCGGCCAAAATCACCAGCCCGGCATAGATCGTCTCGGGCTTTACCTCTTCGTGGTGCGCCGCCACCGCGTTGGTTACGATCGGCGTCTCGCCATGGCGCTTGATGAACTCCGCGCCGATCAACGCATGGCTGCCCTCCAGCTCCCCCGGCGCCGCCTTGCCGATGTCGTGCAACAACCCGGCCCGCTTCGCCAGGTTCGGGTCCAGCCCGACTTCGCTGGCGATCAGCGACGCGAGGAACGCCGTCTCCACCGAATGGTCGAGCACGTTTTGGTTGTAGGAGAAC
>JBDNFZ010000514.1:0-6678 GCA_041689555.1 Opitutaceae bacterium
CTTTT
Organism: Opitutaceae bacterium; assembly: GCA_041689555.1. GTDB lineage: Bacteria > Verrucomicrobiota > Verrucomicrobiia > Opitutales > Opitutaceae > Tous-C4FEB. The sequence continues at coordinate 6 of JBDNFZ010000514.1, forward strand.
CCAAGGGCGTCTCCCGGGCCAGCGTGCCATTCGGATGCCATTCCCGGAAAGTCCCCACCAGCTCCCCGGCCCGGATCTCCCCGGAGGATTTTTTCACCCCGGTATCATACCAGCGCGTGCGGCGGCCATCGCTCACCCCGCGGATAAAATTCTCCTCCACTTCCACCTGGCCGTTTTCATACCAACCGCGCGAGCGGCCCTGCGCCCTCCCCTCGCCGAATCGTCACCTCTACCCGGCGCTGAGTGGGCCGCCAGTTCTCCACCAAGAAACCGCTAAACGGGCGGGAAGCGCTCGGCCGATAGAGCAACCCGTCGCGCAGCACCAACTCGGATCGGATCGCCGCCACCGCGGGAGCCCGCGTGGCCCAGCCACGCCAAGCCAAGGCCGCGACCGCCAAAACGGCGAGCGCCACGATGACCTGCCGGAGAGGTGAGCGTAGATTACTGCGACCCATTGCGCGCGCACTGCATTTGGCCGCAAGGAAGCGCGACGTCCGCACCATACGATCCATCAAATGCAACATGGAGAGAGCCGTTCACGGAGTCGAAGTCGGCAGGCCGGATGCCCGCAGCGAGAGCGGCTCGGGTTGCACCAAGTGGCTTGAAGTTACACCCTCCCGCACGACCGTGACCAAGGCGGTCAGCCCGGTCTCGTCGGCGCCGCCCGCCGGGGCGGCGATGGTATAGCGCAACGTCACCACGCCAGCCGGGACGGACGGCCACGACCACTCGATCAGTTCCGCTGCTCCTGCCGCGGGACGGCGGGCGGCCGAACTCTCGCTGCCCACCACGTGCCAACCCGAGGGCAGCAACGCGGCAAAATTCAATTCCCCGGTCGCACCGCCGGACGAAATCTCAGCGACGATCGTCACCGACTCTTCCCCCTCGTGGCGAGCCGCCGCGACGGTCTGCGTGGCGACGACGCCGGCGCCCGCATCAGTCGCGGTGACCGTGATGGTTTCGCTCTCGATGGTATTCACGCCGTCGGTAACCCGCACCCAAAAAGAGGCCGCCCGCTGGACGCTTCCGATCAGGTAGGTGGGCTGCCGGGCGCCCGCCACGGGCCGCGTGGTGTCACCCTTCCGGCCGACATACCACTGATAGGCAAAACCGGATCCCGCGGCCTTCACCGCCACGGTCGCGGATTCACCGGCCACGACGGAGAAATCGGCCACCTGCCCGAGGAGCCGCAGCTCACCGTCGAAGGGAGCGGCGGAGCGCAGCTCTTTGCCGCCCTGGGCCAGTTCACCATAAACCGCCCGAGTGCCCGGATCGGTCGTCGTGTAGAGATCCGGCAAACGGGCCGCGCCGCGCACTGCGACCCGCCACGCGGGATTGGTGAGCAAGACCCACTCCGTCCCCTGGCGCGGGCGACGGGAGTTGGAGCCCCAGACGTAATAAGGGGTGCCGGGTTCCGCGCTCGCGCCGGTGCCGACGACGGAAAAGAGCGTGCTCGTGCCGTCACGAAACCAACTGGTCACGGCCCCGCTGACGCCGGTCGGTCGTAACGCCGTCCACGCCGAGGACCACGTCGCGCGGGGATCTTTGGCCGGATCGAAACCCGCCGGGAAATGCCCGATTTCAAAGGTAAATCCACCCGTCGTCGGCCACGCCGCACCGTCCGCAAAGGTGCCCTCGCCACCAGGGCTGGACACGAGGACGGTGGGTTCGGCGAAAACGTGAGGGAGGGAGAGTGCGCTCAACACGCCTGCAAAAAGAATCGCGCGCATGGGATCAGAAATTGAAGGGCATCGGCTGGGTGGGACTGACCGCGGTGGCCGGCGCCCGCAGGAGCAGGAGGCTGGCGCCCCGGGCCCGAAAGATGGCCGTGTTGGTATAGTCGAGGAGGCCTGTCGCGATATTGCGCCACTCGGGGACTGGAGCATCCCGCAGATAAAAAACGCTGAACGCCTTGTCGGCCCACGCGAGCACTTGATCAGCCGAGGCCGGACTGCTGCCGGGCGTGCGGCCCGGCCCCGTCGAGAGTTTGATCTCGGCCGGCGTGGCATCGATCGGAAACCCGGCCGCGATGATCTGCGAGGCGGTGAACGGAGGGCGCACAAAGGTGTTCATCCGCACCTCACCGGGCACCGAAAAAGCGAGGGCACCAGCCTGGCGCCGCAAGAAGAGACCGGAACCGGGCGGCAAAATCGCGCCGTCCTGGTTGGTCGCACCCGTGGCAATGTTGCGCCACTGAGCCACGTCGCCTGGGCGCACGTAATACACCGAGAATCCCGCGCCATTCCACGCCAACACTTGGTCGGCGGCGGCCGCCGAAGCCGCCGCGTTGACTTTGGCTTTCACGCCGGTGCCGAGCAGCGCCGCCAGCGTCCAATGCGGGCGCACCACCACGCGGTAGTTCGCCAGCCCGGCGAGCACCGCGACGGGCGAGGTGTTATGCGGCGAATTCGCGTCGAGGGTCAACCGGCCGAGCGGGCCGGCGAGCGTCGCCGCTTCGTCGAGCTCAAAACGCTGCCCCACCAGCGCCGTCGTGACGCCGCCCACGTGGCCGATCACTTCGAGATAGTAGGACTCGCCCGCGACCAAGGCCACGGCGCTGGCCGCCGCCGGTCCACTCATGGTCAACGCCGGGCCGCTCACGGCAGTGACGGTGCCGGCGAACACGACCGGGCGCAGGAGCGGCACGCCGAGACTGATCGTGGCGTTTTCGGCCACCTCGTAGGTCATGACGCCGACCGGCGCGCTGCCCGTTTGGGCGTGCCCCAAGGAGGCAGGCAGCAGCGCGGCCAAACCTGCCCAACAACGCCAGCAAGTGAGCGTGCGAGCCCAAAATGGGAGTGCGATCAACATGATGGGTTTCATAGGTAAAACGGCGTAATGAGAGGGCAAGTTTGGGTGAGACACGTCGCTGGGTTAAACTTAAATTACGAGAGGGATGATGATGATAAGACCTAGGCCACTCCCCTATTCAATTGGCGTATAACCGGAAGAAGCCGGTGCCACCGACCGGGAGGGGCGCCCAGATCTCGACCACGGTCACCGTGGAGCCGGCGAAGGTCGTCTGGTTGGCCTCACCGGCCGGGGAGAGGGCGAAGGCTTGCGGGGACCAATCGTTCAAGTTGGTGGAAGCGCGGATCGAATAAACGCGGCCCGGCACCGAGGCGAAGCGCAGGCAGGCGCGACCGTTTTCCACGGTGCGGACTTCGAGGGCCAAACCGTCGAGTTTATCGAGCGCGTAGGTGCCGATCAAATACTCCTGCAGATTAGTGAGCCCGTCGCCGTCGAGATCATCGCCCGGTTTGACATCGGCCAAGGTGCTGAGGCGTCCGTTCGAGCGCGCGATCAAGTCCCACTCCCAGGCATCCGGCAGACCGTCGTTATCGCTATCCACGCCCAGCGTCAGATCCAGCCGGGTGCGCTGCCCGGGCTGACCGAGGGTGGGCGCGAGGCGGGACACTTCGATCGGCACATAGGCGGTCCGGCCCACCAAAACCCGGATCGTAAACGGGCTCGTGGGGAGCAGCGCGGTGGGCTTGTAGACGGCGCCCAAGCTGCCCAGGTCCACGGGGAGGCGAATCTGGTAGTTGGCCCCCGGCTCCGTGCCCAGGGCGATCGGGGTGCGTCCGATTTCCGTGGTGCCGGTGCTCACCATCACGATGGCGGTGCCGGCGGCCAAGGGGCGGCCCAATTCGTCCCGCACCGTGCCGTAGAGGACGTGATCCGGTGCCGGCGGATAAGCCTGCGCCACCCCCAGAAGGACGGTGGCGAAGAGGAAGCGGAAGCGGAATGAGGTCATGATCAGTTGCCGGCGGTGGAGTAAGTCTCTAAGTGGATTTTGATATCCTTCACCGAATCGATGAAGACCTGCATGCCCTTCTTGCGGTCGGCCAAGAGCGTCTCGGCCGGGATGATTAGCTTCCAACGGCTGTTCCACACCGAGCGGCCGATCAGACGTCCGTTCGTGAAACCGGCATTATCCGAAAACACCGTGCCGGCGGAAACCGCCCGGAAGGCCTGATGCTGGCGCAGGACGTAGTTCTCCGTCAGCGAATTCCCCGAAGTCCAGTTCTTGGCCGAGGCGTAGTTGCTCTGGCTGATGTTGACGGGCAACGGAATCGCCTGATCGGCGATCGTCCACGTGCGCACCACGCTGGATTTCTCCATGGGCGAGCGCATCGAATCGACGCCCGCCGGCACCAGATAAACATAGGGCGTGCCGCTCAGCGCCGTGCCATCGGTAAAGGCGGTGTAGGGGTCGGGCGGCGAGGTGGCGCCGATGCCGGCGGTGGTCGAGGCCGTGCCCGTGGGATCCACGATGCCGATATAGCCGGCGAACGCGACCCCCGAGAGCCGGATCTTGGTCGCAAACGACGTCGCACTGAACGTGGAATCGCCGCCGGCCAAGGGCTGGCCAAAGAAATTCAGCCCGGGCGAAATCGTGCTCGCAAATTCGAAGACAAAGCCCGGCACCGCCGCACCGGTATCGAGCCCGAGGTTGAGGCAATAGCGGGCCGCGTCCGGGTCATCCATGAGGTTGTCCCGCTTCGCCGCCAGCAGCACCTCGCGCCACGCCTGATCACCGGCCGCGCCGTTGACGATGCGGTATTTCTCGGCGCGCAGGGCGAAGGTCGTGGCGTAGTGGTCCGGATTGTTGAATCCGAGCCGCGACTTCACCACGCTCCAGTCGGTATTCAGCGCGGCCAGCACCCCCGCCAAGCCCGGATCGCCAGCCGAAGCGCCGCCGAACTGGGGCACCCCGTCAGTCATCACCCCGGGGGAACGGGCCTTGACGATCTTGTCGAGGAAGCTGGCCGCGGCGCTGTTACCCACCGGATTGAGCAAGCCGGTCTCGTAGTCGTAGGCCGTGGCCGCCTGATAGGCGTAACGCGCCGAGAGGTTGAAGAGCTGTTTGTATTTCTCCAAGGCCTCGTCCCGGAAGGCCCGGAACGCGAGATCCTTGGTGCGGTAGCCTTGGATCAGCGCCGAACCGCGCTGCCGGAAGGTCTGGCGCTCGGCCTGCAGCCGGTCGCCCGAGGCCACGAGCGAGCGCAGGTTGCGTTGCGCCTGATCATATTGGCGCATCGCCGTATCCACGGCCGTCTGAGTGCCCACCAAGTCGTTGAGCGCGGTCCGCAAGTCGTAGATCAGACCCTGGTATTCCGCCGCCCAAGCCGCTTCCATGTCGGAGATTTCCCGGATTCGCTCCAACACTGACTTCGCTTGTTCGGAGATCCGCAACGACACATTCAAACCGGCGATCTGGGCCTGTGACATCATTGTAACCAGGACCGCCGCCAACTTCGCGGCGCCACGGGCCGGAGCGGTCGCGTCGGTCGCCAACCCCACCACGCTCGGCAGCGATTCAGCCACGCCATCAGCGGTCGCCTTGAGCGACTCGACGGTCGCCCCCAAGACGTCTCGAGTGTTGCCGAGCACCTGCTCGATCGTCTCGATCACCAGAACCGCGGTATTAAAGCCGACCGCGATGCCCAACTCGGCCGAGTGGCGATTGACGTTGGCTTTAAAGACCGTGACCGATTTTTCCAGCTCATCCCGCAACGAACTGTAGTCCCCCGCCGCCTGCGCGAGGGCCAGGCGGGCCAGCAACAGATCAGACACCGCGGTTTGGATCGTGCCGGGGCTGGCGCGCCGCCCCGTCCAGGCGTCCGGCTTCCGCACGGCCCCGGTGCTATCGATCGAATAGGTCACCGTCTGACTGGCATTATAATTGATCACCCCGGGATTGTCGAAGTTGAACTGAGGCTTCAGCAGCAGGCTGAAATCCTGCGCCTCGCTGGGAGTGAGGCCCTCCGGGATATCGACATACATATAGTGCAACAGGTCGGGCCCGCTATAGTCCTGCAGGTAGGTCTTGCCGGGCCCAATATCATCGAGATAGGCGGTGCCATAAAGCTGGATCAGTTGGTTGGTATAAGCTTGTTCTTGCTGCGTAATCGCCTCGCGGGCCGCCGCGAGACTGTCCTCCTGCTGCCGGAGGAACTGGGTCGAGCTCTTCGCATTCGCAAAGGCGATCAGGGTGTTTTGCAAGGCGGTCGTGGCCCGGCCGTAAATCTGCTCGAAGTGGGTCGTGCCCCCCGCCACCGCACTGGGCGAAAGATCGAACGCCAACGCGCCGTTGGCCAGCCCGAGCGGATTGAGCCGGCCTTCCGCATTGCTCAGGGACTGCTGGATGGCGGTCGCCTGACTGATCAGCTGGGTGAGCTCCGGCACCGTCGTGCGATCGATCTTCTCGATGCCCTCGTGGCTCGGATCGGGGTCCACCGCCGGCAACATGGAGTTGCCGGTGATCCAGTTGAAGTAGGTGCCTTGCCAACCCCGGACCGTCCAATCATCCACCCCCCAGCGGCGGGTCACTCCACTGCTGACCTTGCCGTCCTTGAGGTTCGACCAGGTGGTCGTCGCACCCGCGGAAAAGGCCTGGCGATAGGTCAGGTCGACGATCTGGCTGGCGGAACGGGCCAGCGCGACGGCCGCCGTCGCGAATTTCCGCTCGTCAAAATAGTCCACCGCGACCGCCTTGCCCAAGACTGTGACGGCCTCGATGCGCGGCTGCCAGGAGAAGTTGGGGTTGGCCAACAGCGTATAGTAACCGGTCAGCGCGGTCAGATAGTGGCCATAGGCGTCACCATGGCCCTGGGGATAGAGGATGGCCGCATCGGCCGCCCCGACCACTCCGTCGCTATCCATGTCC
>JBDNFZ010000515.1:0-9556 GCA_041689555.1 Opitutaceae bacterium
AAATGGCCTAACTTTGCGAAGAGTTTTTCTCCGAAGTTTCTCAAACGCCAATGATGCAAAATCAGTTTATCTCACGCAGAAAATGAGCGGCACCAGCCGCATGATCTACCTATCCAAGTCTGAACACGCCACCCCTAGCGTGCGCTAGGAATCCGTCACCAAACCGCCACTCGACCACCACGTCGCCACTACTCGAACACTACTACCGCTCTCAACCGTGGCGAGCGTGAGCACGCGCGCGCCGATTGCCGCGCTCACCTCGAAAAATGTCGTCGTTGAGGAGGATTTCTCGGGAAAATGCACATGCAAAATCTGAGTTCACGATTCCGTCGCTAATGGTGTCCACCACGGTCCGATCTGGGATTATTTCATCGATGCTGAACGGCTTCACGCCGGCTTCCGCCAACGCTTCGCTGATCGGTTCGGTGTTACAGTCGAATGGGGCTGAAATGAAGCATCGCAGTTTTTTCTTCGCGACGTGGACCGGTTTGCGGCGCGTCTCGATCAAGAAGAGATAAATTTAGCGCACCCTGAGCGCAAGTAGCGGGTTCCGTGCGGAGCTTGAAAATATTTCTGAGATGGGCCCCTACAGATCAGCGATACTGACCAGCAGTTTCTCTAGCGACCGCACGTTCGTGGGAATCACGATTTCGCGTGTGCCTCGCATCGCGTAGCGATGGGTCGAACTCGCGTCGGCCTTATTTTTGCCAACTTCGCTTTGCAGTCGTCCGTGACAATGCCCGTAGTCCAAATCTCGGCGGTTAATCCGGTCACCATTTTCGTTTGGGAGTAATGTTTGAGGTAAGACGGCACCGTCTGTTTGAAGAATTTAGTCACGTCTCCGATTTCAAGGGCTTTGGTGCGGGCGTAGGCCTTGCATTCAATCGCCAGATGATGGTCGCCGCGTTGGCCCGTCACGTCGACATCACGCCACGTGCCGTTCTCCTTGTCACCGAGCCGCACCTGCAAATTTGAGTGCACATTGGACCAGCCATCTGCTTGGGCGACCGCAGTCGTGAAGCCCTCGAAGGCGAGCGATGCCAGTTCCTTTGCCTGCGGATGGTAGCGCAGCTTGGTGAAGAGGTCGATGAAGTCTGGCCGCTCCGCCGCGGTCTCGGGCGCCGCGGTCACGATTCGCTCGACCGCAGCCAAGGCTTCCATCGCTTCGTCGCCGATCTCTTCATGGAAATTTACCATCACGAACCCGAGTTTCTTGCCTTTCGCGAAAGCGTCGGGTTCGAAATACCGCGCGGCCATGATGCCCAAGATGCGCAAGTCTGAATTCGGGCGATAGCCGGCGTTCTTGATGCGGGCAGCAAACGCTTCGACATCTATCACCGTGGCTGCGGTGGAGCGGACGTCGAACACCGCCGGGCAGGGGGCGGGCTCCGCACCCTTGCGGAGCGTAAGCATCGGACGCAGCCAGCAATAGCCGTGGGCGGAAAACCACTGCCCATTGTATTGGTGCTCGGCGTCGCCCGCCGACGCGTAACCCCATGAAACGACATTCTGCCGTTTGTAGGTTTGGAACAGGAGTTTCGTGAGTTGCTGATCGAGCAACTTGCGTCCGGCCAGCCGATGGCCCCAAGCGACGCTCTCGTCCTTTCCATGGATCGCGGGCCGCACTAAACGGGGCGTTGAGTTGCCGAACGTGTCGATTTTTCCGATACCAAGCTCCGCCAAGACCAAAAGTTCGTCGGCCAGCGACCGCTGTTCAGGATATTTACTCGGATCGAGCGTCGCAGCGAGCAGCTTGGCCACGGTGTCTTGATGCACTGCTGGAGATCGCAGCATCTCGTCCAGAACGCGGGCAATCCCCGGGCGGTTCGCGAGTAAAGGTCGGACCTGTTGCAGGAATCGCTCCTGGCCGGAGAACGAGTGCCTTGCGTAGATCCGGCCACCGCCCGGCAACTGCAGGTGTTCCGACCGCCAGATGATCTCCTTTTGAGCGGCCCGACTGATGGCTTGGCGGGCAGCCGTCGGCGAGAGGTCATTCAATCGCTGAGCCAGTTCTTTTGCAGAAACGACTTCGCTGGGTCCAATCGGAAGAGGGAAGTCAGCGGCTACGCCTTCGTCTAGGCCGGAGGATGTCACACTACCGGTAGTATATCTGTTCAGGAGAATTTGGAAGGCGTAATACGCCCCGAGCCGTGTTCCTCGTATTCAACCACTTATCGATTTTCTGCCAGTTACCAAAAATGCCGTTTTTGTCACGGTGTAATCCGAACGTGCAGCCCCCGGCTGTCTGGGTCTGAAAAGTGGTGGGGAGTTGGAGGTTTCCCTCCGGTCTCGCTCTAGTTCCTGGGACCGCAGTCATCTCTCTTCCGAATTCCGCCACCGCGTTAGTATGAGGCATTCAGACACTCCCCAATAAAGCGAGCCCCACCATAACGATTGCATGTGCGAACATGACGACCTCCAGGTTAATGTTGATGTTGACGGTGCAGAGCACCGAGACGCTGCCAGTAACAAGGAGCCCGAATGCTCCAAGGCCAACGAGCGACGTGAACGCGGAAGCAATGCCAACGGCCTTATCCAAGGTATTTGGGCCCGAAGGCCAAAGTGAGGGAAAGAACGATGGCAGTGAGGCAGCATTTTGAAGGCTTGCAACCCGCACCGTCCGCAGGAGCGCGAAACCGGCGCACTTTTGGGGAGGATGCTTTCGGAGTGGACCGGAGCGCAGTCTGAAATTGAGCTGTCGTCCGCCATGACTCAACCCCACGCATCCGGTTTCAATGCAGTCGCCGGGGCGCTCGTCGAAGGCGAGCGGAAGGCGTTGGTAGACGCGATGTGGGCGGGAGGCGCGACTATCGTTGATCAAATCTCAGGAACGGTTGTGCAAGTCGGCCCGGACCGGGTCCCTGAAACCGGCGAGGCACTGTTCTATTTCGGATTTCTCGGTTCGAAGCGCGACGGCATTTCCACCCAGCACTACATGATACCAGCGTCGGACGAATGCACCGCCATTACTCGCGCTCACGAACTCTACGAAAAGCTGCCCAAGCGCCGCAAAGGTTCATCCCTCCGGGTAATGCTCGGGAAACCACCTTCAAAGCGTCCCTGAATCAAAAAATCTCCTCCAACTGCTTTCACCCCGCCCGCTGGCAACAACCCCCGTAGGCCAAGAAGAGGGCCGTGTGTCCCGCCGACTCGGCCCAACAAACGTCGGAACCGGTCTATGTCTTCGTTATGCGCCGACGCGCGGGGCGGCCCGCGAGAATTCGGCTTGGATTAAAAGCGCACAGGCATAACCCGGAGGAGAACTGCGTGCCTTCGATCTCGATTCCTTCCCGGCGGAACGCCCTACTTGGCTGGGCTTTCTTGAGACCGCGCCGGCGGCGTTTTGGGCGCCGCTTTTCTCGCCGGAGGGCTATTGGGACACGCGGACCCGGTTACAAGAAGTGGACACGGCGATGCAGTCGGCTCTCGGCTTTGGCCTCGAGCGGTTGCATCGCGAAGCGACGTCATTCTTCAAACACACCTACACACACATGCTTTTCTACCACGGCACGCGGGTTCTCGACGAACCGAGTTATCGCGCGCACGGCCTCCTGCGTTCGTCTATCGAGAATCTCAATGAGACGGCGCGCCGGATGTTCGGTGATTCCGAACATCTGCTGCGCGCGAGTTCGAGCCTGCGCGCCAGCCGTTACGCGGAACACAACCACGGCCGGGTTGGCGTCTGGTATTCCCGCCGGGCGCTGCTTGCGAACGGCAGCTATTGCTTCCGAGGCAGCGAGTATCTTCACCTGTTTTCGCGGGAGATGGGCCCGGAGTTTGAGCAGCACATGACGTCGGCTGGCCGGGGAGCCGTCGTATGCTGCCGCCTCCCGGTGGGCGAAGCCGAGGAATTCTGCGCGTCGCTCGCGGAGCTGGCGGTGAAACACCTGTTCCGGATCGTCGATCCGGAGGCGCCCGAAGCCATGTATTTGGAAGATCATTCCCCGATGCTCGAACGCGACATCCCGGCGGAGTGGATCGAGATCGAATATCTTCCCGAGTAACGCGAGGTCTTGGGCGCGCGGACTGCGCCGGCCAGATCAGCCAGCAACAAGAGCCTTTCGCTGCCCAACTTCTCAAGCTTGTTACACGTGTCCACCCTAGTTCGCAGTCTCGGGAGAAGGCGAAGCCGGATTGCCGGTGAGCGGAAACCCGTAAATTCGCCATATTTCTGGGGGGAGCGGCGATCGGTGCCTAATTGAGGCAAGAATGAGCGGTCCAAGTGGCACGGGAAACTCATCCGAAAACGATTTAGATTTACGCATCTCTGCGACAAATCGGGTCAGCTCCGTCCGGATCTCTTCACTGTTCGCATCCAGTTTTTTCGAAAAGACCCCGTGCGGCACAGCGGTGCCTTCATCGACATAGCCCGTCAAAACTTGCTTCGGCCAGTCATCAGGCGGCTGCCACGACATCAAGTCGAGCGGCTTTAGATCGCGCTGCTCACCCGAGTCGGTTGCCCCCCAAACCAACCGCCGATGAAATTGAGAGAGATTTTCGGACACGAACTTGTCACCCAATGCGCAAGCTAGCTCGATCAGCACCAGCACGTAATAAGAACTCTGCGTTGTAATCAGTATCTCCTCATTGCTTGACGCTACCTGCTCGAAGACGTGATCGAGATTATTGTAGCCGTCGAGAAATGGAATCTCACCACGAGCATTTACGCGGCGCAGAAAGAGACGCTGCACGAGGCCGGGGAGCAGCAGAGCAAATTGATCCGATCGCTCTGCGCTGAAGAGGGTAAACATGAGCAGCACAAGTTCGATGTGCTGAATATCCAAGACGGGCCGAAGGCAGGAATCATTCGCGTTGATGAGTCCAATCATCCAATTCGACGCCTCGAGTAACGCTTCATATTTCTTCCGTTGTTCTTCGGGCGTCGTGTCCTTCATGCCCTGTAGCTTCTCAAACGAGAGAAGACCGATCCGCGCCATGTGCCAATGGGCTATCATCGCTGAAGCCACGGTGCCTACCATGCTTCCGTGTGCCAATTGATCGATGGAGTTCTCGGTGTTGAGCGCTTCTATGTGTGCGCGATAGAATCGATCCAGTTCTGCGAGATAAAACGTAATCCAGAACAAGTTTACCTGCCGCCGAAATCCGGCATCGGTCGAACCGTGGAACTGGCGCCACAAGGCGATCGCTGACCACTCCACCAAATCGATCCAACCCGTTTCAATCGTGCGGTTGGCGCCGGCGTGCTGCCGAAGGATAATCAGCGCTACCGGGACTAGCGAAGCCCCGCGGACGCCGCGTTCGAGTTGAAGAACATCGTCGACAAAACGGCGCCACGCAGGAACTAGCTGCTTCTCCCATTCGTCCGAACCGTGCGCAAAATTTGCCGCCTGATAACAAAGGTAATTCAGCTGGCCGAAGAACTGTTGGGGGACCAGTGCCGGCGTCAGTAGGTATTTCAGTGTCAGGTCTACCAGCTCCGACAGATTCCATCGGCCAATCGATAGCGTCGCCCGGCCAGCAATCTGCGGATTCGCCGCCTTCACGAAATTCTCAAACAGAGTAACCCCATTCGCCTCTTCGTCGCTATTGTGGGCGAGAATCACCTGCACTGCGGTCACCGCCTCCATCCCGGGAACGGTCAAGTCGGGCGTAATGGCTTTGCTCAAGTCCTCCAAGAAGCCGTTGTTCACCCAATTCTTGTTGGTCAGCGCCTCGTCTTTCAGCGCAAAGATTGTCAGAATTTTCTCGTCGGACGAGAGAAACGAGAGGTCCACCCCGAATTCTGCCTCGGTCTTTGTTTTGAGCAGCGTTGGATCCGGCTGACGCAGGAACGGCAATCGCACCGGCTTGCCGTAGAGTGCTTGGCCCAAGTTGTAGACGACCCAGTCGATACCCCATTTCACGCCAGCCTGTTCACTGCGCGTGCGCTCCTTGAGGCTCGCGAGGTAGGCGGTAAAGAAGACTTTGTCCAATCCTGGCTTCATTCGACTTCGTCCACGCCGTTATCCAGCTCCACGATCCGTCGCATCGCCATGATGCGACGATGCCGCATCCCTTCAGGTGTCATGAACTCTAGGCGCGGCAGTTCGGTGACGGCCTCCGACTTCATCAGATTGGCAGCTGCGCCAAGTGCTCCGGTTGCATCTGGCATGCGCCACGACTTGCCGTAGAGCAATTGGATCGTGTGTGCGAGTTGGGCAAAGATGGAGTGCTTCTGAAATCCCTTCGCCACCTCGCGGCCAAAGCGTCGCATGCTCAGCGCCTCAGCGCGCGTTTGCCCTGGGATACGCATTCTCAGTGCCGGCGAATCGGAGGCTTTCTCGCTTTTCTGAATGCGCTGCTCAGCTTCCTTCACGGCCGCGTGAAGCTTGGCTGTCGGTGGGGCTCCTTTTAGAATCACCTGCCTATATTGGTTTGTGTTGAGTGCTTGGGTCAGGACCTCGTCGTAGAACCACTCCTCCAGCCTCCCGCCGAGATTGTTGATCCGGTCGGCGAAGACCAGATGGACACGGCCGACAAACTCATATTCCGCCAAATTAACAGCCGCTTCAAGGAGGAGGCGCTCAATCTCACCTGCGGTCGCCCGTTGGATTGACGACGAGCCAAACGCGTTAACCCCGCACCGCCTGACGATCTGGAATCCAACCCGGCGGGCGGCTCGAACATTTGAAAGCCATAGTCTCGCGACAATCGATTCCGCATGCCCGGCGGTGTTCATGGTCTGGCACCACCAGCGAAATTTATCGGGATTCTCCTCCATTAGCTTGCTCCAACTAGTGCCACTCGTTTCCGCGACCAACGCAACCAACGCCAAAGCCCCCGCCGCATCTTTCTCGAACGCGTCAACGAGCGAGTATTCGAAGTGATCCCAAGCGGCGTTATCGTCGGCCTTCAGCGGCGCGAGTGCTCTGAGCAGAGCTTCCCATTCAGTCCGTGATACCGGTGACGTCGCTTTGGCAGTCAACCAGCCATGTAGCGCTGCAACGACGACAAAATATTTCTGCTCGCCGGCAACTCCGGTTTTAGCGACCGCGTGCAACTCGCGCACAGCCCACGGTAATTTTTCCGGCGCATTGAGCGTCACCCGCTGGAGGAGAAAGCACCATGACTTCAGTTCCTCTGCGGCGCCGCGCACGAGTCTACGCTTCAAGTCTACCGCTTTTGCTTCATCCAGTTCGGGCGAACCTGCGGCAAAAGCCCAAGATTCGAGCAAAATCGAGCGGTGATCAATGGGGCCCGACGCTAGCAGCACCTCGAATTCGTTTACGCGTTGCCGGATATCACCGGTCGGATGGTTTTCACGCACCCAATAGAGCAGTAACGCAACGAATCGTGCGTTTCCGGTGCCGGCGGGCTGCCGCAAAAACAGGTCTGCGAGTTCGAACGCCTCGGTGGGCTTAACATCTGCGTAGCGCTTCAGGATTTCCGGCAAGCGATGCGGATAACCGCCACGCTCCGGCCTACTATCGCCGATCCAACCCCAAAATTCTTGAGCGGTCAGCTTGAGGTGCGGGACCGCAGCGGGAAGAAACTCAAACGAGAGATCCCGGTGCACCATTTCGTTGCTGAGCAACAGCCGAAGGAACTCGATTTGCTCCGCAGAACTCCATCCTCGGAATGCAGCGCCCCAGACACCACCGACGAGACCGCGAACTTCGTCGCAAACGCCAAGGTAGCTGAACGCCGCGCTGGTTCGCACCGCAAAGTCAGCTCGGGACCCTTTCAGTTCGGCCCACAACTCAACAAACACTCCGTTCAATGTCGCTTGGTCGAGCGGACGGTTCAGTAGCTCTGCCTCGATCGAACTGCGGTCGTCATTCGCACGCTCTACCGTCTCGCCCCGAGCCATCTTCGAGATCGCAGCAGCGGTGAGAGGATAACCGGCGAGAAGTAGGGGTGGAAATATCAACACCACAATCCCTAATGGGCGTTGCCAACGCCGTCAAAAGCATAGGCACTTAAACGGGGCTTGCTCTCGCATCGCTCGGCCGGCCGATGGCCGATCCTGGATGCTTAAGGGAGAGCACCACCACGTCCGCAGCGACCTCGGGCAATTTTAAGTGCACGAACTCGCGGTGAAGATCGCCCAGGACAGGGATGCGCATTTCTCGATCAACAGGACGATCTATTTTTTCGGGCTTCGCTTCGGCGTCGCCGAACGCGCCTTGGTGGTCGCCCCCGGGCTTCGTGCGTCCTCCCGCAGCGGCTTGGTTTGTTGGATCATTTCTTTCTCCCGGATACCGGTGATTTTTTCCGGCACACCGGCGTAAGCGGCGGCGGCCCGCCAGCCGCCGAGCGTCGCCGCCTCGACTTCTTCATAGATCGCTCTCGCGGCCCGAGCCGGAATGCCTCCGATCTCCGCGAGTCGGGTCAGTTGCTCGAAACGAGCGGGAATTTCATGGCTCCCCAGCCACGTCAGTGAAATCAGGACATTGGCGACATTTGGATTGAGGTCATAGGCCGGCGTGAGGGTCCACGTTCGGTCGGTTTCGTTGTGGAGATAAGCGTGATTGCGGCCGTGGTCGACGCGATTGGCGGTGAGCAGATTGAAGACGACGCGCCGGAAGCATTCGCGCGCCTCTTCCGCGCCGCCGAGAGTCCGGACGGAGCGGATGAATTCCTCGTAGTCGATCTGGCCATCGGAGGCGCGCCGGTGCAGGAATCCGCTCAGCGTGTGGACGTGACGCCGGCCCCAATTGCCATCGGGCCGCTGGTAGCGATCAAAACGTGCGCTGGCGAAATGACGACGTTGCCCATCAGACACGAGACACGCGTGCGGGACGCGGATGCAGCGTTATGGCGTGCGAGATGGCGCGAGGTGAGAGCCGCTCAATCGTGAGCGGCGGGTTCTTTGCGAAGCGAAGGTAACTTGAGCGCAACCAGGACGAGGGAAGCGTAATTTGCCGTTGGACACTCGCCATGGTCGGCGGGAACGCGGCTGGCCCACAAAGCCTCTGCAGCCACCCCGAACAAACTTGATGGTCTCACAAGTCGAGCAGCGTCGCAGGTGTCAGGTTTCAAACTGTTCGCGTAACAAGGCGGCGAACACCTCGTAAACCAGCTTTCGTTCTTCAACGAAGATACAGTCAATCGTGCTGGGCTCCACGTAGCAGAACACCACCCGGTAACGTCCGACCTTGAGTCGGGAAAATCCGCTCAGATCATTTTCCAGCACCTTGATCTCTCCTTGTTGGCGCGCCAACCGCCCCATCGCTTCGCGTAGCCGGCGTTTCGGGGTGGGGGCGAGGCTTTGCAGGAACCGTTCGACCTGCTCGGAAATCCGAACTCTATACATTCGCGGAGCCCAGCGGCTTCATTTTTAGCTTACCGGCACGGTATTTTTTCAGGGTCGTCCGAAATTCGTCATTGGCCAGCAGTTCCATGGTTTCGGCAATAGCTTCCATGCGTCCGCGTCCGACCACGAAGGCGGCAACCGTGCCATGGCGTTCGATGGTCACCAACTCGTTTTCCGACTGTTTGACCAAGCGCGGAAAGTGCGCCTGACCTTCGCTGACAGAATATGTAGTTTTGACCACTTCCTACGTATGGCGGAAAGGAAGGGTAAGGCAAAGTAAAACTCGGGCCGGAATAAATT
>JBDNFZ010000516.1:0-3968 GCA_041689555.1 Opitutaceae bacterium
ATTCCGAATCGCCTGCAAGCAGGCTCCTACCTCGCGGCCCATCTCGTCTAATCACGAACGCGAATTGGAATAAGCGTAGGCAAATAAGCGTAGGCAGCTCGCTCGCGGGCGCGGCTTGGCTTGGCAATTCCGGTTAGCTTTCAAGATGAGACGAACAAGGGCTTCTGTAGCAGCCTGCTTGCAGGCATTTTTCACCCGCGCCGACCGACCACATTCCGAATCGCCTGCAAGCAGGCTCCTACCTCGCGGCCCATTTCTTCTCATCAGGAACACGAATTGGAGTAAGCGTAGGCAGCCCGCTCGCGGGCGCGGCTTGGCGTGCGCAAGCGCGCTGGCCCACAGAAGGGCCGCTTGCAAAATCAAAACGGAAACCGTGCGCGAAGCGCCGGCAGGACCGCGCGGACCCTACTTCAGCTCGGCGCGCGCCCCGTCGATGATCTTCTCCCACTGGAGCGCGGGGCCGGGATCGGTCTTGTTGGTCTGGATGTGGTAGTGGCCGAGCACGCCCTTGAAGGCGGCGAGTTCGGCGTCGGGGAGCTTGTGCGGGACGACCCGGCCGTCGGGTCCGCGGGGGAAATCACAGCGGATCTGGGGAAATATTTTGGTGAGCGCGGCGGTGAGCTTGACGAGGGCGGCGTATTGCTGGGGCGTGAGGTCGTATTGCACGAGGTCCTCGCCTTGGATCACGCCGCGCACGGGTTCGGGGCGCACCGGGCGGCCGGTAAAGTTTTTCACACGCAACATCGGGTCGCCGACGCGCGGCGGGATCGTGATGACGGTGCGGCCGTCGGCGTCGCGGCCATACCACTCGTCGAGGACCTTGGTATCACCGGGCGGGTAGGCGCCCATGTTGGCGATCTCGATGCCGATGGAGCGGTCGTTGGCAATCGTGGCGTGGCGGGCGCGTTCCTTGAGGTCGAGCGTCTGGTAGATCGTGCCGTCGAGATCCAACATGAAGTGGATGCTGAGGCCGCGGTGATCGTGGAGGACGTTGAAACAAATCTTGCTGAGGCCGCAGACGTCGTAGTGGAGGACGAACTGGTCGACGACCTTGCGGAGTTGGTCGAGCGTCCAGCCGCCGCCGCGCACCTTTTCGAGTTCGGCCGGGGTGAGGGTGTTGGCGCGGGTGCCGTAGCGGTTGGGCGTGGTGATGTCCTTGGCGGCGGCGAGGGTTTTCTCGTAGCTGCTCTCGGCGACGGGGCTGAAGCGGCGCTCGACGCGGTAGGCATCGTAGCCGCCCGGGTCCATCCAAGTGACGACGGGCGTGCCGGTGCGGAAGCGCTGGCCGGCGACGACGATCTCGTCGCCATGGCGTTTGACCGACGTGCCGGGAACGGTGCGGCACCCCGCGAGGACGCAGGCGGCGAGGACGGCGAAGGTGAGGGCGAGACGTGTGCGCGAGGTGTGGGAGGAGTTCATGGCACGAGGCGGGCCTGGCGCTTTAGGGCGAGGATGCGGCGGTAGGACGTGTCGATGCGCGCCTCGGAGATGCGGCCGGATTCGACGGCTCGCACGAGGATGGCGACGGCCTTGGCGGCGATGGCGGAATCGTAGGTGAGATTGTTGCCGAAGCAGAGCATATCGATGCCGGCCTCGATGGCGGCGGGCACGGATTCCTCCAGGCCGTAGTGGGTGGAGATGGCCTTCATCTCCATGTCGTCGCTGATGATGACGCCGTCGAAACCGAGTTGCTCGCGAAGGATGCCGGTGATGACGCGGCGGGAGAGAGTGGCGGGGCGGTCGGGGTCGAGCTTGGCGTTGAAGACGTGCGCGCTCATCACCGTGTCGCAGAGACCGGCGGCGACGAGCTGTTGGAACGGGATCAACTCGCGCTCGTGCCAAGTGGCGGTGACATCGACGAGGCCGAGGTGGGTGTCGCCGGTGGCGCTGCCGTGGCCGGGAAAATGTTTGAGGCAGGTCAGCACGCCGGCGTCGCGATGGGCGCGGACAAACTCGGCGGCGTGCCGGGCGACGGCGGCGGGATCGGCGGAGAAACTGCGGCCCTTGCCGGCGATGATCGGGTTGTCGGGATGCGCGTCGAGATCGACGACGGGGGCGAGGTTCCAGTTGAAACCGAGCTCGGAAAGCGTGGCGGCGGTGGCGGCGGCGTGGCGGTAGGTTTCGGTCGGTTGATCGAGCCGGCCGAGTTCCTGATGGGAAACGCTCGGGGGAAAACCGTAGACGGGCTTGAGGCGGTTCACGCGGCCGCCCTCTTGGTCGATGGAAACGAGCAGCGGCACGCGGGCCCGGGCCTGGAGGTAAGCGAGCAGGGTTTTCACCTGCGCGGGCGACTCGATGTTCCGGCGGCGCGGGCCGGAGTCGATCGTGCCGCCGGCCATTTCCTGGTCGAAGATGATGACTCCGCCGATGTGATGCTCGCGGATGTCGCGCTCGATCGGTTCGCAGTCGGCGGGCACGAGGCCGCGAAAACCCACGGAGAGAAGCTGGCCGATTTTTTCGCGGAGGGCGGGGTTAGCGACGGTGGCGGCGGACATGGCGGTTGCAGAAAGGTGCGGCGGCTAGAGCTTGATCAGGCCGAGACCGGGGCGGTCGGGGAGGGTGATCTTCCCTTCAACGATGGTCGTGCCGGTGAAGAGGTCGTTCTTTATGAGCAGGGCGCCGTCGAGATCGGCCCAGTCGGCGAGAGGGGAGAGTTGGGCGGCGGCGGAGATCGCGCAGGACGTCTCGGTCATGCAGCCGAGCATGACCTTGAGATCGAGGGCGCGGGCGAGAGTGATCATCTTGTGCGCCTCGCGGAGACCGGTGCATTTCATGAGCTTGATGTTGATACCGTCGAAGACGCCGACGGCGCGGCGGACATCGGCGAGGCGTTGCACGCTCTCGTCGGCGATCAGCGGGAGGGGGCTGCGCGCGCGGAGCCACGCGGTGTCGTCGGGCTGCTCCTTGGGCATGGGCTGTTCGATGAAGATGACGTTGCGCGTCGCCAGCCACTCGCTCATGCGCAGCGCCTCGTCGCGGATCTTCCAGCCTTGGTTCGCGTCCACGGTGATCGGTCGGTCGGTGACCTCGCGGATGGTGTCGATCAACCGGCGGTCGGTCGCGGGGTCGCGGCCGAGCTTCACCTTGATGATCTTGTAGGGTGCGGCCTCCACGGTCTTTTGGCGCACGATCTCCGGGGTATCGATGCCGATGGTGAACGACGTGACGGGTGCTTTCGCCGGGTCGAGACCCCAGATGCGAAACCACGGGGCGCCGAGTTTTTGCCCGATCCAGTCGTGCAGGGCTATATCCACGGCGGCCTTGGCGGCGGTGTTGCCCGGGGCGAGCGCGTCTATGGCGGGGAGAATCTCCTCGAGTTGGAAGGGATCGGCGAAACGGGCGAGATCGACGCGCTCGAGGAAGGCCGCCGCCGAGGCTTGGGATTCGCCGAGGTAGGGCGGCATGGCGGCCTCGCCGTAGCCGACGATCCCGTCGCGCTCGACCGTGACGATGACGGCGGGGGTGGTGGTGCGCGAGGCCGTCGCGATGGTGAAGGCGTGGCGCAGCTCGAGGGTGTGGGGGAAGTGGCGCAGGATCATGCGAACGGGCGGATTGCGCCCTGAGCAAGACAGGCAGGGCGAGGGCAACTCAAGCACCGGCTGGCGCCTGTGGCGCCTTCGGAACCGAAGGGGAAAATTCGCTTGCGCGAGACGGACCGGCACCTAGCTTCTGCCGTCCCGTGTTAGTCCCCATCGTCTAGCCCGGTCAGGACGTCTCCCTTTCACGGAGATAACCGGGGTTCGAATCCCCGTGGGGACACCACGATAGATTGATACATTGCAAACGTGTTGATCTTAAACAGTTTAGATACGATAAATCCTTAAAGAGAAGCTGGACTCTACACAAAGTTCTACACTAACGGCAGGTGGCGTCTTTCAAAGAATGTTACCGGCGAGCCCGTCACTCCACCTGGATTGATACCGAGGTTTAGGAAAGGAGGGGGCCGACAGGAGATTCAACTCTGCTGC
>JBDNFZ010000517.1:0-4313 GCA_041689555.1 Opitutaceae bacterium
GCAATCAGCACTCCGGAATTCTTCAAAATCGAAACGTCCCGCACTGCGCGCCTTGCCGCAGCCAGTGGTCGAGCAAGACCAGCGCCGTCATCGCCTCGACGATCGGCACCGCCCGCGGCACCACGCACGGGTCGTGCCGACCCCGCCCCATCAACTCCGTCGGCGCCCCGGCTTTGTCCACGGTCGCCTGCACCTGCAAAATCGTCGCCGTCGGCTTGAACGCCACGCGAAAGACAAGCTCCTCCCCGTTGCTGATTCCGCCCTGCGTGCCGCCCGAGCGGTTGGTCGCCGTCCGCACCGCGCCGTCGCGATTCTCGAAGGCGTCGTTGTGTTCGCTCCCGCGCAGCCGCGCACCCGCAAACCCGCTCCCGATCTCAAAACCTTTCGTCGCCGGCAACGAGAGCATCCCTTTCGCCAGATCCGCCTCCAGCCGGTCAAACACCGGCTCGCCCAGCCCCGCCGGCAACCCGCGCACGCGGCACTCGATCACGCCGCCCACCGAATCGCCCTCGCTGCGCACGGCCTTGATCCGCGCGATCATTTTTTCCGCCGTCGGCGCATGCGGGCACCGCACCGGGGTCGCCTCCACTTCCGCCAAGGTCGGGAAATTCACCAACGCCTCCGCCGGCGCCGCGATATCGTGCACCTGCGTCAAAAACGCCCGGATCTCCACCCCGCCCGTTCCCGCCGCGCCGGTGTGCGCCAGGATTTTCTTCGCGATCGCTCCCGCCGCCACGCGGCCGACCGTCTCTCGCGCCGAGCTGCGACCGCCGCCGCGGTGATCGCGCAAACCGAACTTCGCCTGATAGGTGAAATCCGCGTGCGAGGGCCGGAATTTGTCCCGCATCTCGTCGTAGGCGCCCGGCCTTTGGTCCGCGTTCCGCACGATCAGCGTGATCGGCGTGCCCGTGGTTTTGCCTTCGAAAACTCCCGACCAGATCTCCACTCTGTCCTCTTCCTTCCGTGGCGTGACGATATCGCTTTGTCCCGGCCTCCGACGGTCGAGTTCGACTTGGATTTCCTCCGCCGAGATCGGCAACCCGGGCGGGCAACCGTCGATGGTCACACCCACGCCCGGGCCATGGCTTTCGCCCCAAGTGCTGATCGTGAAGAGTTTTCCAAAAATGTTACCCATCGGAGGCCAAAACCGTTGGCCCCGCCCCGCCCTCCCGCAAGCGACAAATCCTATCTTGCCGCCTCCGGCAACTTTACGCGCCGGGCGGCGTCATCCAACAAGACCGTTTACAACCCAACGCCTTTGATTTTCCCTTCACGACTTTCGTCTCTCCGGCGGGACCCATTTTCCACTGCACTCCATCGCATGACCTCGCGTTTCCCCTCCCTACGCCTCGCCGTTTGTCTCCTCCTTCTTTCGAGCGGCCTGTATGCACAGGTCGCCGCGCCCCCGGCGGCGGCACCGGCCAAAGCCACCGTCGCGGACCCGAAGCCCAACCCCGAGGAGCTCATCCCGTCCTTCAAAATCAGCGGTCTTCCCATCGACGGCGTCCTGTCCGCCCTCGAACTTCACACCGGTCGCAGCATCCTCCGGCCGGCCGCACTGCCCACCGCCGAATACACCCTCATCATTGATCGCCCCATCCCGCGCTCCGAGCTGGTCCTCGCCATCGAGACCTTGCTCGCCCTGAACCAGATCGGCGTCGCCCCCCTCGGTGATCGCTTCCTCAAGGTCGTCGGCCTCGCGCAGGTCAAGACCGAGGCCCCCGAGATGATTTTGGGTTCCGCCTACGACTTGGCCGCCTCGGGCAAAATCGCCACCAAGGTCTTTCAATTCGATTTCCTTCGCGTCAACGAGTTCGTGCCCCAACTCCAGGGCCTCCTCACCCCGGGCGTCGGCGGTGGTGTCGTCGTTCTCGAGAAAACCAACGCCGCCCTCATCACCGATTCCGTGAGCAACCTCCAGCGCATCGAGAGCCTCATCAAGGCCCTCGACCGCCCCGCCACCGCCGGCCTCAACCCCAAATTCTACCCGCTCAAGTCCGCCAAGGCCTCCGACCTCGTCAACAAGCTCCGCACCATCCTCAGCGGCACCCTTCAAAACCAGCTCGGCACCAGCACCACCTACAACGCCGACGACCGCACCAACCAGATCATCCTCATCGCCGACGTCCGCCAATACCCCTTCTTCGACGAACTCATCGCCAAACTCGACGTCAAGGCCGACCCCAACACCCGCAACGAGGTCATCTACCTCAAGCACGCCGCCGCCAAAGACGTCTCCACCCTCCTCACCCAACTCGTCACCGGCCAAACCAACGCCGCCCAAAAAACCTCCGCCCAGTCCGTCCGCCCCGGCCAGATCGCGATCCCCGGTCAACCCGTCGCCCCTCAACCCGCCGTCGCCGGCCCACAGCCCGCCACCATGACCCCGACCGGCCCCGTCCTCGGCGACATGGCCGGCTCCAACGAATTCAGCACCCTCGTCACCGTCACCTACGACGAACGCTCCAACGCCGTCATCGTCTCCGGCACCGGCGACGACATCCGCCTCATCAAAGAACTCGTCGCCAAGATCGACATCGTCCTGGCCCAGGTGAGCATCAAGGTCTACATCACCGAAGTCACCCTCACCGACACCGACAAATCCGGGCTTTCGAAGCTCAATCTCACCATCGGCACCAACGCCACCACCGGCATGCGCTCGATCACCAATTTCGCCACGGATGTCGCCGGCTGGTCCATTTCCAAAGGTGTCGTCAACCCGCTCGCCTTCGAGGCCGCCCTCGCCGACGCCGGTTCGCGCGGTATCGTCAACATCCTCTCCACCCCCACCATCGTCACCACCCACAACAAGGAGGCTCAGGTCATCGTCGGTCAGTCCCAACCCCTCATCACCGGCAGCACCTCTGTCCCCAACACCGGCTCCTCGGGCCTCACCACCAGCTCGACCGTCACCTACAAGGACATCGCCATCGACCTCAAGGTCACCCCCCTCATCGGCGAGGACGGCAGCATCCAGCTCAAGATCGACCAGAAAGTGGACGACATCCTCGATAGCGTCACCATCGACGGAAACCAACAGCCCGTCATCGGTCGCCGCCAAGCCACCTCCTTCGTCAACGTCTATGACGGCCAGATGATCGTCCTCGGCGGTCTCCAGCGCACCAAGAACAGTCGCTCCCGCGGCAAGATCGGTTTCCTCACTGAAATCCCGATCATCAGCCACCTCTTCGGCGCCCGGGAAAACAAACAGGAGCGCACCGAACTCCTCATCTTCGTCCGCCCCCACGTCATCAAACCCGGCGAGGGCACCGTCGAAACCCAAAAGAGTATCGATGTCCTCTCAAACAAAAACCAGATCAACCAGTTTATCGTCGATCCCTCCAAGCCCGCCAAGGAATCCCTGCTCGAGAAACTCAAGTAACCCCGCGCGCCGCCTCCACCGATGACTGCGCTCGCCTCAGATCCCTTGCCCGCGTCCCTCCTCGCCCGGCTCACCGGGGAACAACTCCAGACCGTGCGCGAAGCCGCCCGCGGCCAGCGCCTCGCCGCTCTCGCCGCCGCCCTCGCCCTGCCCGAACCCGAGACGCTCACCGCTCTCGCCGACGCCTCCGGCCTCGACATCGCCAGCAACCTCGAGACCGACCCCGACGCCCGCGGCCTCCTCCCCGCCCGCCTCGTCCACGACTACCAGATCATCCCGATCAAAATCAAAGCCGAGAGCCCGGAGCCCGGAGCCGAGAGCGAAAACTCCGCATCCGGGCATTCCGACTCTCAGCTCTTAGCTCTCAGCTCTCCGCTCCACTTGGCCACCGCCTGGCTCCCCGATGACGTCATGGCCGACTGGCTCCGCACCTTCACGCCGCGCCCGCTTGTCTGGCACCTCGCCGTCCCCGAACGCATCCATCAGCTCATCATCGAAAACTTCGGCGTCGGCTCCGGTGCCCTCGACGATGGTGACGAATCCTACGTCGCCCCCGAGACCGTTACGCAGGCCGAGGAAGTCGTCGACGAAGACGCCGCCGTCGTCCGCTTCGTCACCGATGTCATCAAGCAGGCCGTCGAGGACCAGGCGACCGACATCCACTTCGAGCCGCAGGAGGAACAGCTCCGCATCCGTTACCGCGTCGACGGTCTCCTTGTCCCCGTCCCCGTGCCGGAAAATCTCCTCCGCTTCCAAGACGCCATCATCTCGCGCCTCAAGATCATGGCGCGCCTCAACATCTCCGAAAAACGTCTCCCGCAGGACGGCCGCATCAACTTCAAAGCCAACGCCACCGTCCTCGATATCCGCGTCTCCACCGTCCCCACCATCTACGCCGAGTCCATCTCGCTCCGCCTCCTCAATCAGAAGA
>JBDNFZ010000518.1:0-3319 GCA_041689555.1 Opitutaceae bacterium
CAGCGCAACGGCCGCATCGACCGCTATGGCCAGGCGCGTGATGTCACCGTCTCGCACTTTATTTCCGATGATGACGCCGACATCGCCTTTATGGCCTTCATCGTGGCCAAGGTTCACCAGATTCGTCACGACCTCGGAGCCACCGGCGAAGTGATTGATGCCGCCGTGCAACGCCGTCTCATCCAGGCCGCCCCTGATGCCGACCTCCGTCTTGAATTGGAGCGCGATCTCGAGCGCCTGTCGGGTGCCTCAGAGGTTCCCCACGATGCTACGGCCCGTTCTCGCGATCTCACCAGAGGTGGGCAGGCCCTTGGCGAACAACTCTCCGCACTGCGCCGCGAACTCGATCTCTCGGGCACCGCCCTGCGCACCACGGTCGAGAGTGCCATGGCCCACAGCGCACCGCCCCCTCGGCTTCAGCTCGATGGCCGTCCCGGTTTTTGGCGTTTAGTGCAGCCCATACCTGCCACTTGGCGCGACGTGATCGACGACGCCTTGCGCATTCCTACCGCACCCGGTTCCGCACTCGGTGCGCTCCCCGCCATCGCCTTCGAGCCCACCGCCTGCGTCACCGAGGTTGCGGGCCGCTACATCTTCCGTCCGCCCGCCGATGCGGCCTTGCTCCACCTTTGGCATCCGGTCGTTCAGCATACCCTCCATCACTACTCCCGCCGCCGCTTCCCCGGCCAGCAGACGTCCGCCTCCCGCTGGCGCGTCACCCACGATTCCCGCCTGCCTGCCTCCGCCGATGCGTGGGTGCTCGTCACCGTCGAGGAACTGGCCGTCAACGATCTCCGCGAGACCTTCCACCATTGGGTCCACACCTTGGTTTTCCCGGTGAAATCCGGCCGCCTAACCGCCGCCTTGCCGCATGTGTCCGCCGACCAACTCGCGCTCGACACCGCCTCGCCGCCCTCGGCGACCGTCATCGAACGCGCCCGTGATCTTTGGCTTGATGTCGAGGATGACCTCCGGGCTTGCGTGACGTCCCACTCCGTCACTCTCACCAAACTTCTGCGTGCCGAACTCGACTCCGAGCGCACCGCCGCCCGCGAACGCGAACAGTCCCGCTTCCAGTCCCGCCAAGCCGAACTCTCCACCCTCATCACCGACCGCCGTCTCGATAAACTCGAACGCGAGCTGGAGCAGCTCCGCGAGGAGGAGGGCTCGCTCCTTTTCGATCCCGATGGCTATACCGCCCGCCTGCGTCTCTCCGCCGACGAGAAGCAGGCCGAACTCGCCCGCATCCGCCGCCACACCGAAGACCTCCGCGAACAGCTCTCCCGCGAGCGTGACCGCATCATGACCCAGCTCCTCCCGCGCCGCTATGCCCTGCGCGGCGAGGCCCAGTGCCTGCCCGTCACCGTCGAGATTCGTTTTCGGGAGGCCTCCGCATGAGCCTCGATCTTCCTTGGTGGGCGTCACTCAAGCACGGTGGCCTCTTCCTTTCCGCACCACGCCTAGCCGACCTTTTCCCCACGTCAGCGCCGCCCCTCGCTCCCTACATCGTCGCCCGTCTTCGCGGCGATTTGCAGCGCCTCGACGAAAACCCCGCCGACTCCGCTGCCTCCAAAGCCCTTCTCGACACCGTCCTGCACGACATCGCCGGGCTGCGCGACTCCGCCAACACCGACTGGCAACGAGGCAACGACGTCCAGCCTCGCTTCGCCCGACCCGCCGCCTCCGGCGAGATAGTCAAACCTCGCCGCGTCTGGACTGGCCCCCACGGTGCCTTGTTGCCCGTCTTTGTGGACGACGAGCCCCGTCTTGGCATTGGGCGGGGCAAGCGCTCCATCTCCCGCGTGGTCGAGTGGTGCCGGGGCACCGGCCACCCGCTCGCCCTCCTCACCAACTCCCGTCAATTCCGCCTCCTCCACGTCGCCGCCGAGCACGACGCCTATTGCGAGTGGGACACCGCCCAATGGTTCGAGGCGGGCCTGCCTTCCGCCCAGGTCGAGGCATGGCAACAACTCCTCTCGCCCGCCCTCCATACCCCGCCCAAGGCCGGAGCCGCATCCCCGCTGCTCGAGGCCATCCGCCGTTCCCGCCAAGGCCAGTCTCAGCTCACTTCGCTCCTCGGTGAACGCGTCCGCCAAGCCGTCGAGGTGCTCATCCACGCCCATACCCCGTATCTGAACCGCCAGGCCGATCTCGACCGGGCCGAGGTTTATCGCGCCGCCAATCTCGTGGTCATGCGTCTCGTGGTCGCCCTCTTCGCCGAGGCCCGCGACCTCTTCCCGCGCTCTAATCGCATCTACGAAACCAGCTACGGCCTCCAAGGCCTCTGGGAAAAACTAGCCCGCGCCTCCGGTGGCCAGCCCGCTCGCCTGCGCACCCGCTACGGCGCTTGG
This sequence comes from Opitutaceae bacterium, assembly GCA_041689555.1. Lineage (GTDB taxonomy): Bacteria > Verrucomicrobiota > Verrucomicrobiia > Opitutales > Opitutaceae > Tous-C4FEB. Next base: position 2,352 of record JBDNFZ010000518.1, read on the forward strand.
CCGCAGATTCTCGCCCTGTTCCGCCTCATCCACGATGGCTCGCCCCACGGAGATCTCGCCGTGCGCGCCTACGGTGGCGAACTCTTCCGCCCCGGCACCGCCGATGCCCCCGAGGCCGTGCGCCGCGCCATGCACCTCTTCGAGACCTCCTGCTACGCGGGCGATCCTTCGGTCATGAGCGATGCCGATGTTCACACCCTCCTCGATTTGCTCACCCGCTGCGCGATGCCGGTGCGCCAAGGCCGCAGCGTCACCACCGTCACCGTGCCGGTGGATTTCGCCGATCTTTCCACCGAATACATCGGCATCCTCTACGAAGGCCTCCTCGACTACGAGCTACACCAGGTGCCCGTCGCCCAGGACGACCCCATCCTCTTCATCAACCTCGGCGACCAGCCCGCCCTCCCGCTTTCTCGCCTTGAAGCCCTCACCGGCCCCGCCCTCAAAACCTTCTTCAAAGAGTTTAATAAAAAAGGCGGCGGCACCGTCTCCGCCGGCGAGGCCGACGAAGAGGCCGCAGGCGAAGAGGACGAGTCCGAAGATGCCGAGTCATCCGAAGACACCGACGCCACTTCCGACGACTCCACGCTCGCCTCGCCACCCAGCGAGGAACCCGAGCCCACCGCCGCCACCGCCCGCCAGCGCGCTCTCGCTTGGGCTCGCCGCGCCGTGGTCGAGGCCCAGCTTGTCAAAGCTTACACGGGAGCCGACCCCGGTCGCCGCGCCGATGCCGAGGACAAAATCACCCGCGCCGCCAACCAGCTCGTCGCCCGCACCATCCTGCCCGGCGATTTCTTCCTCGTGCGTTGGGGCGGCACGCGCAAGGGCCAGGGCTCCTTCTACACCCGCCCCGGTCTCGTCGCGCCCACCGTCCAGCGCACTCTCGCGCCGCTCTGCTACGACCTTCCCGCCGAGCCCGCCCTTGAGGAACTGCGCGACCCGTCCACCCCGCGCTCACCGCCCTCGGC
>JBDNFZ010000519.1:0-10117 GCA_041689555.1 Opitutaceae bacterium
CGCACATCCGACCGATGTTTCCCGTATTCTGCGGAATCTCGGGCTGAAAGAGCACCACGTGGAGCATCGCACCATGGTCAGACGAAAAACCCCGTAGGCAAGCGTCTCGCGGATTGCCTTTGGGCTTCCGCCTCCCAACCTTCGCCTATCCGCCCGTGAATCCAGCGCCACGTAAAACTGTTCTAATTGTCGACGACGAGAAATCCTACGCCGATTTGCTGGCCCAGCTGCTCAAGGATAACGTCGAATGCAACGTCCACGTATTTTATCGCCCGGCCGAGGCCTTGGCCGCCCTCCCCGTTCTCCAGCCCCAAGTCATCGTCAGCGATTACTACATGCCCGAGATCAACGGTCTCGATTTCATCCGCCGGGCCAGCGTGCTCCTTCCCGAGACGGCGTTCGTGCTGATCACCGGACATAACATGTCCACGTCGATCGACGAGATCGCCAATCTCCCGGCCCTCAAGGGTCATATCGCCAAACCCTTCGGCTGGCGCCAACTCGCTGCCGAAGTGCTCGCCGTTTGGCCCGATGCCAACCCGCCGAAGCTAAGGGGTAACGCTTCACTCAAACCTTAGGCCTTCGTTGTCTGCGGCCAGCGCCCGCACCTCGCTCGCGACCCCCGCAGCGGTGAACGCCGATACCATCGCGGCACCGACCCGATCGGCTTCGCTCATCGTCGTCACGCAAAGCACGCTCGAGCCGCTTCCACTCAACCAACCCGTGTAGGCACCCGCCGCCCGGCCCGCCGCAATCGCCGCTGCGGCTCCGGGAATTTTTGGGAGTCGGTAGGGTTCGTGCATAAAATCGCCCGCCGCATCGCGCAGGCGCGCAAAGTCGCCCGAAGCAAACGCGGCAACCAGATAGGCCGCGCTGTTGATGCTCCGGACCGCATCGAAATACGGCAACGTCTCGGGCAAAACCCCGCGCGACGCCTTGGTCAGCAACTCAACCTGCGGAGAGGCGACGACAAACCGAATCTCGCTCGGCACGGAGAATCGGACCGCGTCAACATAACGGCCGGTTTTCGGATCGCACCGGGCCACGCAGAAACCGCCGAGAATGCCCGCACTCGCGTTGTCGGGATGCCCCTCGAGCGCGGTCGCCAAAGCCACCAAGTGATGCCGCGAGAGGCCCGTGCCGCACAAGGCATCGAGTCCCGCCAGCACGCCCGCCAACACCGTCACGCTCGAACCCAGCCCGCGCGCCACCGGGACATCGCCGAAAATTCGGAACGAGAACCCGCACGGCACCACCTTGGTGAACTCGAAAAAAACCGCCGCCGCCTCGCGCACCATCTCGGTGGCCCGTTGATCGGCAACCGTAGCCGCTTCGACCGAAACCTGAACGGAGGCGGTCAGGGTGACCCGATTGTAGAGCTGGAGCGCCAACCCGAGCGTATCGAAGCCCGACCCGCAATTCGACGTGCTTCCCGGCACGCGCACCGTGACAGTTTTCGGCAAGAGGCTCATCAACGACGAACCTTCAGCACTTGGCTCAGTTCCCGGTCCTCCACTTTTTTCTTCAACGTTTCCCGCTTATCGTGGTTTTGCTTTCCGGTGCAGAGGCCGATCTCGACCTTCACCAACGCTTCTTTGAAATACATCCGGAGCGGCACGACCGCCCGGCCTCCCGCATCGAGGGCCTGCGCGATTTTTCTCAGTTGGTGGGAATGCAGCAAGAGCTTCCGCGTGCGCTTCGCCTCGTGATTGTGGAGATTGCCAAACGCATAGAGCTCGATGTGGGCGTTGTGCAGCCAAAGCTCGCCATTGAGCATCCGTCCAAAGGCGTCGGAAATTTGCGCCCTACCCGCCCGAATCGACTTCACCTCCGTGCCGCGCAGTTGCACACCCGCCTCGAAGCGTTCGTCGACAAAGTAGTCGCGCAGCGCCTTCGCGTTTCGAATCTCGTTGTAACGGGTGGCGTCTTTTTTTTGGGCGGACATACGGCAATGGAGACCCTACACAAAAAAGGCGGCGCCGACAATCTCGGGCCGCCCATTCAAAAAAAGATGTCGCGAAGGCAGGAAATCAGGCGCCGATGGTCTCGTAGCTGATCTTGTCTTCGATAATCTCCCTCAGCGCGGTATCTTCGGGTGAGAGTTTCTCGAGCGATTCGACCAGCGGTCGGTTACCCCGCTTCAATTGCTTCACCCGCAGGGAAACGAGATTGATTAGGATGTTGGGATCCGTGATTTTCGCTGCGGCCTGTTTGATGTAATCGTCTCTCATGGCAGAGGGTTCGGGAGGAATGGAAGGGCGAGATGGAAGCCGCCCATCACCTGCGTCAAGGTGGAATTTCCCCGCCCGGGCCAGCTCGCAGTTGCCTCCTCCCGGGCGGAATCCAACGTGGAACGATGCTCTTGCTCGCTTGGACGACTGTCAGCACGCGCGTCGATGCCGACCGGATCGCCGATGGCGCCATTGCATCGAACACCGCCGTTTGCGTCCAAATCGACGGCCCGGTGACCTCGCACTACCGCTGGCAGGGCCGGTCGGAGCAAACGTCCGAATTCCGGCTGATGTTTAAGTGCCTTCCGGAAAAGCTTCGCGAACTTGAAACGTGCGTTCACGCGCTCCACCCCTATTCGACTCCGGAATGGGTCGTCGTCGAAGCGCTCCACGTCTCGGAAAAATACTTGTCATGGGCGCGCACGGACGCTCATCCTCCGACCCTTTAACTCGTCGCAACCCTCCTTTTTACGCACCATGTCACAGCACAAGAGTCTCCAAGGCGCCAACGGCCTCGTCGTCAAACGCAACGTCCTCAAGCGCTTCGAACGCGTCGAGACTCTCCGCAAGCGGGGTCAATGGAAACCCGGTGATCGCGTTTCCGGCCTCCGCAAGACCAAGCCCGACGTCTAATCCGACCCCCTTTCGCTCTCAAGGCAGGCAGTTAACGCTGCCTGCCTTTTTTTTGCTCCCCGACAGATTCGCCCCGCCCACCGCACGCCATGGTCGACCTCGTCAAGAAGCTGATCGATTTCATTCTCCACATCGACAAGCACCTCGCGGAGATCATCGCCAGCTACGGCTTGTGGACCTTCGTCGTTCTGTTCCTGATTATTTTCGCCGAAACCGGGCTCGTCATCGCTCCGTTTCTTCCCGGGGACTCGCTTCTGTTCGCTACCGGCGCGTTCTGCGCCAAGCCCGAAACCGGCCTCAACGTCCACCTCATGGCGCTCGTGCTGTTCGGCGCCGCTTTCCTCGGCGACACGGTCAACTACCGGATTGGGGCCAAGGTCGGTCCCGCCGTTTTCAAGCGCAACGACTCGATTTTCCTGCGCAAAAAGCACCTCGAACGCGCCCACGCTTTTTTCGAGAAATACGGCGGCCGGGCCATCATCCTTGCCCGCTTCGTGCCGATCGTTCGCACGTTCGTGCCGTTTGTCGCCGGTGCCGGGCGCATGACCTACTCCCGCTTCATTGCCTACAACCTCATCGGCGGCTTCGTCTGGATTTATTTTTTCATCTACGCCGGCTTTTGGTTCGGAAATCAGCCTTTCGTGCAGAAAAACTTCAAGCTGGTCATTCTTGCGATCATCATTTTTTCCATCGTCCCGATCGTTTTCGAGCTCTGGCGGGGCTGGCGGGAGAACAAGAAAGTCGCCTGATCGAAAGGTCCGTTGGCGTGAATCGGCGTCGGCGATCGTTTCGCAATTGGTGCGAGCGCTGGGAATCGAACCCAGATCAGTGGCTTCGGAGGCCACTACACTATCCATTGTGCTACGCTCGCCTGACCGGGCCGTGATGAAGCAAGGCGGCTTCCCGGGCGTCAAGCCCGCGCCGGCCAACTGCGCGATTGATTCGCGCGGCGGCACGCCGCAATTTGTCCCGCTATGAACGCCGCCGACTCCGATGCCGCCGCGCCCACGCCCTCCGATTTCATTCGCGACATTGTCGCGACCCACGTCGCCGAGAAGCGCTTTGCGATGATCGTGACCCGTTTCCCCCCCGAGCCCAACGGCTACCTGCATCTCGGCCACGCCAAATCGATCTGCCTCAATTTCGGCCTGGCCCGCGAACATCACGGCCGGTGCAATCTCCGCTTCGACGACACCAACCCCCTCAAAGAAGGCATCGAATACGTGACCTCGATCACCACCGATGTGCAATGGCTCATCGCCGGCTGGGCCGACCACTGCCTCGGCTTCAAACCCACCGGGGCCGTCCCGGCCGAGATCACCAGCAACGGTCTGCCGGACCACTATCTTGCCCCGGTCTCGCCCGGGGCTGCAGGGGAACCGTTCTCGGCCTCGGGTTACTTCGACCAACTCTACGCCTACGCCTTGGAGCTTATTCGAAGCGGCCACGCTTACGTCTGCGACCTCAGCCCCGAGGAGACGGAAAACTACCGCGGTGCGCCTGATAAACCCGGCCGGAACTCTCCGTTTCGTGATCGGAGCGTTGCCGAAAACCTCGACCTTTTCTCGCGGATGCGGGCCGGGGAGTTCCCCGATGGGGCGCGTTCCCTCCGCAGCAAGATCGACATGGCCTCGCCCAACATGTGGCTGCGCGACCCCCTGCTCTACCGTATCCGTCACATCGCCCACCATCACACAGGGTCGAAGTGGTGCATTTACCCGCTCTATGACTACGCCCATTGCCTGAGCGACTATCTCGAGGGCGTGACTCACAGCATCTGCACCCTCGAATTCGTCGATCACCGGCCGCTTTACGATTGGATTCTCGGCTCCCTCGGGCTGCCACGCGCTCTTCCGCAGCAATACGAGTTCGCGAAGCTCACTCCGACCTACACGATTCTGAGCAAACGCAACCTCCTCCGCCTCGTGCACGAAAAGACCGTCGACGGCTGGGACGACCCGCGGATGCCGACACTCTCCGGGATGCGACGCCGCGGCATTCCCGCCAGCGCCCTGCGTAAATTCGTGATTGGCGTGGGCGTGACGAAGTTCAACAGCGTCACGGACATCGCCGTATTTGAGCACGCCGTCCGCGAGGAACTCAACCTGTCCTCGCCTCGCCGGTTGGCCGTCCTTCGTCCGCTCAAACTGGTCCTGACCAACATTCCCGCCGACGAAATCATTCCGTGTCAGGCGACGAACAATCCGCAAGACGAGCATCCCTCGGTCCGCCCTCTTTCCCTGACGCGGGAGGTCTTGATCGAAAGCGAAGATTTCGCCGAGGTGCCGCCGCCCAAGTTTTTCCGCCTCAAGCCCGGCGGCGAGGTCCGCCTGAAATACGCCTGCATCATCAAGCTCGACGAGATCGTGAAGGACGCCGACGGCGCGATCTCGGAGCTGCGTTGCACCGCCGACCTTACCACCCGCTCCGGCCAGCCCAACTCCGACAGGAAAGTGAAAGGCACCATTCACTGGGTCAGCGCCAGCCTTGCGATCGACGCCGAGGTCCGCCTCTACGACCGGCTCTTCACCGTCGCCGAGCCCGCCGCGACCGACGACTTCCTCCAGCACGTGAATCCGCGCTCCCGCGAAATCGTGACCGCCAAGCTCGAGCCCGCCCTCGCCACCGCGACCGCCGCCGACTGCTTCCAATTCGAACGCCTCGGCTACTTTATACCCGACGCCAAGGATGGCGCCGCCGGCAAACTCGTCTTCAACCGCACCCTCACCCTCCGCGACGCGTGGGCGAAGTGAGTTCGGCTACGCTCCCGCCAAAAACTTCGCCAACCGCGCCGTGGCCCGCTCGCGGCCCAGCACGCGAATCATCGCGGTGATGCTCGGCCCCGCGTTGGTGCCCGAGAGCGCCAGCCGCGCGACCGCTTGGTAGTCGCCAAACCCCAGGCTCCGGCTCGTCGCCAGCGCCTTGATCGCCTCCTCGATCGCCGTGTCGCTCGACACCTCCATTGTCGCCAGCGCGGCGATCAACTCGCCCAAGCGCACCTTCGGTTCTCCCTTGACCATGATCTTGTCCTTCACCTTCGGATCGATCGCAAAGTCCTCTGTGAAAAAATACGCCGTGTAAGCCGGCAGCTCCTCCATGCCTTTGATCTTCGGCTGGGCGAGCAGCATGATCTCGCGGAAATACGCCTCGTCCGCCAGCACCGCCGCACCCGCCGCGTGCGTCTGGAAATACGCCTTCGCCAACGCCGCGAACCGCTCCGTCGGCAAGGCCAGCAGATAAACCATGTTCATATGCGCGAGTTTCTTCTCGTCGAAGCGCGCGTTGCTCTGGTTCACCCCCGGCAGATCGAACAGCGCGATCACGTCGGCGATCGCCATCTTCTCGCGGTCATCCTTCGGATTCCAGCCCAGCAGACAGAGGAAATTCACCAACGCCTCCGCGAGGAACCCGCGCTTTTGGTATTCCTCGATCAGCGCGCCTTGATCGCGCTTCGACATCTTGCCCGGCCCGTTCTGTTTCAAAATCAGCGGAATGTGCGCAAACGCCGGCACCGGCGCGCCAAACGCCTTGAACAATTCCACGTGCTTGCTCGTGTTCGAGAGGTGGTCTTCGCCGCGGATCACGTGCGTGATCCGCATGGCGATGTCATCGACAACGTTCACGAAATGGAACACCGGGTTGCCGTCCGAACGCACGATCACGAAGTCCTCGTCCTCGACGCGCTCCACCCGTCCCCGGATCCGATCCTCGATCACCGTCGGCGCCACTTTTACCTTGGTCACCGTCTTCTTGCGGTGCTCGTCATACGCTTCGTAACGTTCGCCCATGAGCTTAAACCAGGTCGCGCCATCCTTCTCATACGTCCGCCCGGCAGCCTTCAATTTTTCCAGATACTCCGCATAGACCGCCGCTCGCTCGCTCTGGCGATACGGCCCAAATGCGCCGCCCACCTGCGGGCCTTCGTCCCAATTCAAGCCCAACCAGCGCAGCGAATCATAGATGACTTTGAGGAATTGCTCGCTGTTGCGTTCCTTGTCCGTGTCCTCGATCCGCAGGATAAAAACGCCGCCAGTGTGCCGGGCATAAAGCCAGTTGAACAACGCCGTGCGCGCGCTGCCGATGTGAAAGAAACCCGTCGGGCTGGGGGCGAAACGAACGCGGACTTGGGACATCGTCGGAATAGTTGGATTGCGGCTTGAGCTTCGCGAAATTGGGCAGCAAGAAGCGGCCTGTGCCCCCTGTCAAAGCCGCTCCGTTCGACGCGATCAAGGTCGTTGGCCAGATCGAGGCAGCCGGCCTCGCCGCCGGATTCAGGATCGAACCCTACGCCGAGAATGCCGGCCATTTCCAACTCGCCCTCACCAAGCGGGCCCACGGTCCACGGCCCCGCATCTACCTGTCGGCCGGCATGCATGGTGATGAACCCGCCCCGCCTCTCGCCCTGTTGTCCCTGTTTGAATCCGACTTCTTCGACCAACGGGCCAACTGGTTTGTTTGTCCCTTATTGAACCCCACCGGTCTCGCTATCGGCACCCGCGAGAACGCCGCCGGTCTCGACCTGAACCGCGACTTCCTCGATCTTCGCGCCCCCGAAACCCGCGCCCACGTCGCTTGGTTGCGACGCCAGCCGCCCTTCGACCTCACGCTCTGCATTCATGAGGATTGGGAATCCACCGGTTATTACCTCTACGAACTCAATCCCGCGAACCGCCCGAGCCTCGCCCACTTGATCCTCGAGGCCGTGCGCCCCCTCTGCCCCATCGACGAATCTGCGGTGATCGACGGTCGCGCCACTGCCGCTCCCGGTATTATCCGCCCGGTTGACGATCCCCTCTTGCGGGAAACCTGGCCCGAGGCGATCTACCTCCGCGCCCACCACACGACCATGAGTTACACGCTCGAGTCCCCGTCCGCCTTGGCTTTGACCCAACGAATCGAGGCCCACCGTCGCGCCATCGCCGCCGCCGTCACAGGGACAATCCGCGACTTTGGCAGAACTCACGCAGATCCTTCGCCATCTCCGCCGTAAACACCGCCGGAGCCCCCACCGTGCGAAGATCGATCTCGGCGCAATGCAACGCCTGCCGCGAGAGCAGCAATCTTTCCTCCAGCGCCGGCGTCCAGCCTGTGGTGATGAAGTCCAAATAAAGCCGCGCATCGGGCCCATAGATTTTGTCGCCGACCAGCGACCGCCCCAGCCACTGCGCGTGGGCCCGGATTTGGTGCTTGCGCCCGGTCTCCGTCACGACGCGGACCAGGGTAAAACCGTTCACCGCCACGAGCGGCGTGAAATGCGTCACCGCCGCCTGCCCGCCCGCGACCACCGTAGACTTTATAAACACCGGGCTCGCCGTGTCGTCACCGAGCGGCTGGTCGACCGTAACCGCCTCGGTCAACTCGCCCGTCATGACTGCGAGGTAAACCTTGCCCGCCTTCCGCTCCATCATCGCCGTCTGCAACCGGCTCGCCATCTTCGCATCCTTCGCCAGCACGACCACCCCGCTCGTCTCCCGGTCGAGCCGAAAAACCAAATGCATCGTGGGCAGCCCCGTGTATTCCCGCGCCGCGCCAACCAGACTCGACCACGGCCCGGCCTTCGACGGGTGACACACCACATCTCCCGGCTTGTTGACCACAAGCAGCCGCGCGTCCTCGTAGACAACCCACGATTTAATCTCCTCCGGCGCGATCATCCGCACCGGTCCTTGCGAAACCCGGCGCGGCCAGGCGCAGGCCCGCCGCGGGTCGAAGAAATCCCGCGGTCCCGTCTCGCCCAGCGACGTCACTTCGCTCACCGCGCCACCTTCTTCAAGCGGAATCTCGCCAACACCAGCGCCGCCAGCCGCGTCGCCCACACCTTCGGCAACTTCGAGACCAGCGACGTCGAGACCTGATTTTTCCAGCCGGGCACAATCAGGGGCCGGCCGGCCGCGATGCCTTCGAGGGTCGCCGCCACCACCTCGTCACACGTCATGCTCAGGCTGTCGGCCACGCTGCCCTGCGCCAATCCCGCCCGCCGGAAAAACTCCGTCGCCGTCGGCCCGGGGCAGAGCGCCAGGGCGCTCACGCCGGTGCCGCGGAGTTCCTCGTTCAACGCCAGACTCCAGTGCAGGACAAAGGCCTTGGAGGCCCCGTAGGCGGCCATATAAGCCGTCGGCTGAAACGCCGCGGTCGAGGCTACCGTCACCACCATGCCGCCCCGACGTTTCAACAAGGGAAGCAGTCGGCCCGTCAGGTCGACGACGGCGCGCACATTCACATCGAGCATTTCCGTGACGTGCCCGATCCCCGGCTCGGGAAAATATCCGTAGGCTCCGAAACCGCTGTTGTTCAGCAACAGCACTCGGCCGGCCGGCGCCGCTTCCTCGATAAACTTCTCCACCTGCATCGCGGTCTCCCCGAGAGCCGCGGTCTGTGCAAGATCGCACGGGAAGTGGCGCAGCTTAAGCTGGGCTAAATTTATGTCCGGTTCACGCCGAGAGAGATTGCAAACCAGCAATTCGGGGCGCAACGCTACGCATCGTTCAATGAATGATTTTCCAATACCGGAGGATCCGCCCGTCACGATGATGGTCGAGAAATTCTTCAACGCTTCGTTTAACGAGGACATGGAATGGGACGATAGTTATACTTTCGACAGCCGACCATCCGGCCGACTGCGGTAAACCAAAACATACGCAGAAACATGAACAGACAAAACCACCACGAACTGATCGTTTCCGGAATCCACCTCGAGCTGACCCCGTCGCTCAAGGTCTTTGTGCAAGAAAAAGTGGAGCGATTGTTCCGCCACGAGGAGCGCATCGTGCGTATCCGCGTCGAACTCGAGTGCGACCCCAAAGAAACCGTCGGCACTCGTTTCAAGGCCAAGGGCCACATCGCCATCCACGGCCCCGATATGAACGCCACGGTCAAGGCCGACGAATGCCACAAGGCCGTCGCCTTGCTCGTCGACAAACTCGACCGGATGCTCCGTCGTCGTTCCCGCCTGTTTAAGGTCAAGCGCCAGCACACGGGACGCATCGACTTGGAGGCCGAGTTGCCCAATCCGATCTGATTTCGCCTGTTTTCACCCCGGGCCCGGACCGCGACTGCGCTCCGGGCTCTTTTTTTACCCCGGCTCGCCACCCTGACTTTGCAAGGGGCGCCCTCACGCCGGCCATGCTCCGAAAAAGAAAACTCCCGCGAAGGCGGGGCCTTCAGAGGGGGGTCAAGAACTGGTGCCCGGGAGCGGACTCGAACCGCTACACCGTGAGGCACAGGCTTCTGAGACCTGCGTGTCTACCAATTCC
>JBDNFZ010000520.1:0-7915 GCA_041689555.1 Opitutaceae bacterium
GAGACTGTTCGTAACCGTGACGCCGAGCGCGTTGAACGAGTTGAAGTTCAGAATGCGGTCTTTCTGCTCGATCTGGAAAACGGCGATGGTGGACGACACCCGGCCGCCGAGGAAATCGGTCTTTACGCCGAGCTCGTAGCCCTCGGAGGTCGTGGGTGCGGCCGGGCCGACCGGAACACTCGCCTGGGTCAGCGCGGCCGCGTTCAGCACGTAAGACTGGCTGTAGGAACCGTAGACCATCATGTCGCCCGTGACCTTCCAACCGAGCCCGACTTGCGGCGTGGTTTTCTTCGTCGAGACCTTGGCCAGATTGCCGGCCGGGTTGAGAAAATTATCCGTCGAGCCGGAGGACTTGTTGTAACGCGCGCCCACCACGGCGTTCAGACGGTCGTCAAAGAAACTGGTGTTCAAAATCGCGTAACCGGCGCTGTTCCGCGTCACGGCGCGGTTATTGGTCGTCAACGGCTGCGCCGCAGGATCGAAATCCGTATTACGGTCCCATGTCGCGGAATTCTTCATGTCCCAAACGGGAAAGAAATTCGCCGTCGTGCTTGAGCGCAGGCGGCTGTAGCCGCGACCCTCGTTGTAAAGCGCACCGACCAGAGGCTTCAGTTTCACGCCGTCCAGCAGGTAGTTGCCCGCAAACTCGACTTGTGACGCTTTGCCTTGGCCAAAGTTTTCCTGCAACCGCTTGCGGCGGCCCAGCTGGGCCTCGGGCGCCAGCAGCGCGAGATTCGGATTGTTCAAAAGGTCCGCGGCGTAAGCCCGGGCCGCGATGAGGTAGTTCGCGGTGGAAATCGGGAGCGCCGCGCCCGCCGGGTAATAACTCGGCGGCACCGTGATGCTGACGCCGCCAAGTCCGGTGAGCTTCTGCGCGACGCGACGCTTGTTCCAGTTGAAGTTGGCCCGCGCGCTCCAACGGTCGGAAAGTTTCGCAGTCAATTCGGCGTTGAGCGACTCAAAGTCGGAGAACCGATTGTCGTTGTTGGAGAGATAATTGAAATCCCTCGGCAACGGATAGTAGGTGAGGAAGCCGGGATCGCTGTTATCGAGCGGGTTGATCAACACGCCGGTCGCGCTCAAGATCCCGCTCGCGGGCCGCACGCCGACGATCTGGATGTTGGGTTTGATCTGCGCGGAGGGCGGGGTCTCGCGCCGGGAGAAATTGCTGTAATCCAGCGTGAGCGCGATGCGGTCCGTGATCCGCCAAGTCACCACCGGTGCGAACACCGTGGTGCGTTGCTCGCCGGGCTTGATATACTCGAAGGCGTTTTCGTAGGCGGCGTTGAAACGGAAGAGCACTTTATTGCCGATCAGCGGCTGGTTGAGATCGATCGACGTGCGCCAAAAACTATCCGTGCCGGCCTGGACGTTGACCTTGGTCGAGGCCTTCGCGCCGGGACGTTTCGTGAGATAGTTCACGGTGCCGCCGGGGGCGACCTGACCGTAGAGCACCGACGACGGACCTTTGACCACCTCGACGCGTTCGATGCTCACCGTGTCCACGTAACCTTGGCCCACGAAGCCGTTTTGCTGCGGCGCTTGGTCGAAACCGCGGATGGCAAACACGGCGTTGCCGGCGTTAAACTCGCGGCCCGCGCTCGTCACGCTGGGAGCGTATTGCACGACATCGAAGAGATCGCGCGCGCCGATGTCCGTGATGAACTGCTCGGTGAACGCGCTGATCGCGAAAGGCAGGTCCTTGATCGGGGTGTTGATGCGGGTGGCCGAGACGGAGTTGCCGGCGCGGTAGCCCTTGTCGGAGGTGGTCGATACCTGAAATTCGGAGAGCTTGATCACATCCTCGCCGGCCGGCGACTGGGCGTGGGCCGACGGAACGGCGCAGGCCGCGAGCGCGGCGCAGGCAAGGGCGAAAACGGGGCGCACCGGGAGGAGACGCCGCAGGGAGGGGAGGGTTGGCTTCATAGGGAGTTTGTGTTGGTTCCGGCGCGGGAAAGGGCCTCCGGGCTATGCCTCATAACTATTAGGGACGGGGTTCTGCCAAGCAAAATCCCGCCCGCCGCCGCCCTGCGGGCGAATCTCCGAGTTGGCGGCGAATCGCACCAGGATTTGTAGGCAGCTCGCCAGCGAGCGCCCAGCGACCGGAGCGCTCGCAGGCGAGCTGCCTACCGCCAACCGACAGATGCTCCCCCGCTCTACTCCGCGCGAACCGGCACCGTGCCATCGGCAAACTCGGCCGCCAGCACTTGCCCTGCCCGCACCTCGGCCCTCCGCATCACCGGCCGGCCCTCCGCATCGCGCACGATGGCAAAGCCGCGGTTCAGCACCGAGGCCGGACTCGCGGCCTGCAGGCGTTTCCAGAGCGCTAACAGCCGATGCGACTCGGTCTGCACGTTAAACTCCGGCGAGACCCGCGCGAGCCCCGCCCGCGCCTCGCCCCATTGCTGCCGGCGCGCCTGCACCGAGGCGCGCAGCGCCGCCGCCAACCGGTTGCTTAAGTCGTCCAGCCGCAAAAATCCCTGCTCGATCTGCGCCGCCGGGGCGAGCAGGCGCAACCGCGACCGCGCGTGATCGAGGCGTTCCGCCGCCGCGCTCAACGACCGCTCCAGCGCGAGCGCCATCGCCTCGCCCGACCGTTCCGCGCGCTCGACCGCCTCGACGAACTTGCTGGAAATCAGCTCCGCTGCCGCGCTCGGCGTCTCGGCGCGCACATCGGCGGCGAAGTCGCAGAGCGTAAAATCGATCTCGTGCCCCACCGCCGAGATTGTCGGCACGGTGCAGGCCGCCACCGCACGCACGAGGATCTCTTCGTTGAACGCCCACAAGTCTTCCAGGCTGCCGCCGCCGCGCCCGATCACGATCAGGTCGAAGATCCCCAGCTCCTGCGCCCGCGCGAGCATCGTGGCCATCTCCGCCGCCGCGTCCTCGCCCTGCACTCTTGCGGGCAGCACCACCACGCGACCGCGCCACCCGCGTCGCGACAAAATTCTTATGAAATCCTGCACCGCCGCACCGGTCGGCGAGGTCAAGAAACCCACGCAGGCCGGCAGGGGCGGCAGCGCCCGTTTGCGCGCCGGCTCGAACAAACCCTCGGCGGCCAACCGCGCCTTCAGCGCCTCGAACTCCCGCTGGAGTCGCCCCACCCCGTCCTCGATCACCACCCGCACGATGAGCTGATATTGTCCGCGCGCCTCATAGACGCTCGCGTCGCCAAAAACGACGACCTGCTGCCCGTCGCGCAGCTTCACGCTCTGCCGCGCGGCGTCGCCGCGAAACAGCACCGCGCTCAGTTGCGCCCCGGCGTCCTTGAGCGAGAAGTAAACGTGACCGCTCCCCTGCGCCCGCACGTTGGACACCTCGCCGCGCACCCACGACGAGCCGAGGCCGGTCTCAAGCAGGGTCTTCACGCGCCGCGTGAAGGCGCTGACGCTTTCCACCCGCGCGTCCCCGTCGGGCGCATCAATTTCCGTCCGCGCGCTTCGCATATTTTTTCCGCACGATCTGCACCAGCACCGCGGCCACCACGATCAAACCGCTGCCCGTCGCGACCGCCGTGAAGTTACCGTCGAAGATTCCCTTCCCCAAGAGCACCGCCCCGATCGTCCAAGGCAGCACCGCCAGCCATGACACGATCATGTAGAGCCGAAAGGGAACCTCGGCCAAACCCAGCAGATAGCATTGAAAAAAGTAGGGCGGCCCGGGTGTCAGCCGCACCACGAGCGCCACCGACAGAGCGTTGGCCGGCGTCACGCTCGGCACCTTGAAACCATAGCGTGCGACGAGCCGGAGGAGGAGGGGTCGCAACGCGTAGCGCGCCAGCCAGTAGGTGAGCGCCAGATTGATCGCGATCATCGCGAGCGCGATCACCATGACTCCGGGTAGCGTAAACCGATTCCCAAACGCTTCCCCCGCGCTCAGGGTAAACGCCGACATCGGCGCGCCCACCGCAGGCAACACCACCATCGCCGCAAAAAACGCCGTCGGTCCCACCGCGCGGATCAAAGCCATTCCCTGATCCGCCAGCTCGCGCGGATTGGCCCCGCGCAACACCGCCCAGGCGCCTACGGCCAAAGCGACGCACAGCACGGTCAGCTTCAGCCACGGCAGCTTTTTTGCTTTCGGCAAACTCAGGGACGACATGGGCGAGAGCGTGCCCCGCCCCGCGCGCCCGCGTCAACCTCCCGCGCCAAAACGGCGGGTCGCGAAAAACATCTCGCCTCGGTCGCCCAACCGAAAAACGGTGTCGGATGCGCTTCCCCTCGTTTGTCCGCCCCGTCGCCCGCTTCGTTGTCGCGTCTCTCCTGCTCGCGCCCGCCCTCGCCCTGCGCGCCGCCGACCCCGCCGCCCTCGGCGGTGAACCGTCCGCCTACTACCTGCCCGGCGGCACGACCTACGATCCGCGCGTGCCCACACCCGAACAGTTCTTCGGCTTCAACGTCGGCGCGTGGCACCTCCGCAACGACCAGATCGAGGCCTACCTCCGCGCCGCCGCCGCCGCCGCCCCCGAGCGCATCAGGCTCCAAATCATCGGCCGCACCCACGAGTTTAAGCCCCTCCTCGCCGCCTTCATCAGCTCGCCCGAGAACCACCAAAAACTCGAGCAGCTCCGCACCGAGCATCTCGCGCTCTTCGACCCGGCCAAGTCCGCCGCCCTCGACGTCGCGAAGATGCCGCTCGTGATCAACATGGGCTACAGCATCCACGGCAACGAGCCCAGCGGCGTGAACGCCGTGCCCTTTGTCGTCTACCATCTCGTAGCCGGCCAAGGCGAAAAGATCGCCGCCCAGCTCCGCGACGCCGTCATCGTCCTCGAAGCCCTCCGCAATCCCGACGGCTCCGACCGCTTCGCCCAGTGGGTCAACGGCAACAAGGGCCGCGCCCTCGTCGGTGATCCGCAGAGCCGCGAGCTCAACGAGACCTGGCCCCGCGGTCGCTACAACCACTACGGCTTCGACCCCAACCGCGACTGGCTCCCCCTTGTCCACCCCGAGGCCCGCGCCCGCAACGAGCTCTTCCACGCCTGGCGTCCCTCCGTGCTCACCGACCACCACGAGATGGGCACCAACAGCTCCTTCTTCTTCCAACCCGGCGTGCCCACGCGCAACAACCCGCTCATCCCGCGCAGCGTCATCGACCTGAACTACCGCATCGCGGAAAGCCACGCCAAGGCCTTCGACGCCAAGGGCGTTTTCTATTACGCCGAGCAGGGCTTCGACGATTTCTACCCGGGCAAAGGCTCCACTTTCCCCAAGGTCCACGGCACCATCGGCATCCTCTTCGAGCAGGCCAGCTCGCGCGGCCACCTCCAGGAAAGCACCAACGGCCTTCTCGCCTTCCCGTTCACGATTCGCAACCAGATCATCACCACGTTCAGCACCTTCGAAGCCGCCCTCGCGCTGCGGACCGAGCTGCTGACGATGCAGAAAAACTTCACCGGCGAGGCGCTCGATCTCGCCCGCAAATCCGCCGTCAAAGCCTACGTCTTCGGCGACGGCGGCGATCCCGCCCGCGCCTGGACCCTCCTCGACCTGCTCCGCCGCCACCGCATCGAGGTGCGCGCCCTCGGCGCCGAGGTCGCGGCCGACGGCCAAAAATTCGCTCCCGGCCGCGCCTGGGTCGTGCCGGTCGAGCAGCCCCAATACCGTTTCCTCACCGAGCTCTTCAGCCGCCGCACGCAGTTCGAGGACGAGGTCTTCTATGATGTCTCCGCTTGGAATGTCCTCCTCGCGTTCAACGTCCCCCACGCCTCCCTCGCCGCCGTGCCCACGCTCGGCGAACCCGTGCCGGCCGCGCCCGCCTTCCCCGCCGGCCGCCTCGTCGGCGGCGCCTCCGACTACGCCTACCTTTTTTCCTGGAACGGTTACTACGCGCCCCGCGCGCTGCGCCGGCTCCAGGCGGCCGGGATCATGACCAAGGTCCTCGGCGCCCGGATCGAGGCCGCCACCGCCGAGGGCAAGGTGCCCTTCGGCTCCGGCAGCATCCTCGTCCCCGTCGGGCTCCAGCCGACACGCGCAAAGGAGATCGCCGCGCTCGTCGCGACCATCGCGCGCGAAGACGCCGTCGACGTCTACGGCCTCACCACCGGCTACACGCCCGCCGGCGTCGACCTCGGCAGCGCGTCCTTCACCACGCTCAAGCCGGCGCAGGTCGCGATCGTCACCGGCGAGGGCGTCGATCCCATCGATGCGGGCGAGGCCTGGCACCTCCTCGATACGCGCGTCGGCCTGCCCACGACCCTGCTCGATGTCGTGCAACTCCGCACCGCGAACTTCACCCGCTACACCGCCATCGTGCTCGTCGACGGACTCTACGAACGCAGCCTCGCCGGCGATACCCTGGAAAACTTGCGACTCTGGATCCGCGCCGGCGGCACGCTGGTCGCGATGGGCCGCGCCGCCGAGTGGGCCGCGAAACACGAACTGACCGTCGCAACCTTCGGCCGTGAAACTCCGACGACCACGCCCGCCGCCGGTCGCACCGCCGAAGGCCCCGCGCCCAAGCGCATTCCCTACGCCCTCGCCGAGGACCGCGAGGCCTTGAAACTGATCTCGGGCGCGATCTTCGGCACGACGATCGACGTCACCCACCCGCTCGGTTACGGCTACGCCGGCGACTCCCTCCCGCTCTTCCGCACCAACGCCATCATCATGCGGCCCACGCGCACGCTCTGGGAGACGCCCGCCCTCTACACCGAGAAACCGCTGCTCGCCGGCTACTCCTCTGCCGCCAACCAGCTGGCCATCGCCGGCAGCGCCGCCGTCATCGCGTCCCCCGCCGGCTCCGGCGTCGTGGTGCTCATGCCCGACAACCCGAACTTCCGCGGCTACTGGTATGGCGGCAACAAGCTCTTCCTGAACGCGCTCTTCTTCGGCCAGACCATCAAGCCCGTCCGGCCCCGCGGCGGCGACGAAGACTGAGCGGCCGCTCGATCTAAAAGATTCCAAAAAGTTAGGGCGCGACCGCTCAGCGCGTCTTTGGCGTCGGCGTTCGCACCGAGCAAATCGTGGTGGGCCCGGAGGTCACGCCCTGCCATCGAAAAGATTTTTTAGACGCCTTCTTCTCAAGAAGAGACGAACGACGGCTTTTCGCAGGAGCCTGCTTGCAGGCGATTTCGCCCGCGCGCGCTGACCCATTCCGAATCGCCTGCAAGCAGGCTCCTACCTCGCGCCCCGCCTGCCCTCAGCTCTCAGCTCCCAAGAAGAGACGGACAACAGCCTTTTGTAGGAGCCTGCTTGCAGGCGATTTCGCCCGCGCGCGCCGACCCATTCCGAATCGCCTGCAAGCAGGCTCCTGCTTCGCGCCCCGCCTGCCCGCAGCTCTCAGCTCCCAACTCTCAGCTCTCAGCTCTCAACAGCATTTCTCCGCCTCAGCTCTCCAGCAGCGCCCGCAGGTTGTGCATGCAGGTGCGGCTCGCCGTCTCACCGCCGTGCGAGAAAGCATGACCCGCCGGCAGGTGCAGCAACGCGTCGTCGATCTTCTCGACCCGCCAATGCGTCTCCAATGACAGCAGGCCGCGATACCCCCCCGCGCGCAGCGCGTGGAAGTGTCCCCGCCAATCCACCTCGCCGAGACCGACCGGCGTGCCATCCGCGATCAACTCGCCGGGCGGCGGCGCGATGCGGCGGCGCGCATCCTTCACATGCAGATGGATCACGCGCGACCCGAGCAATTCGAGATCGGCCGGCACCGGCGCCGCCGCACCCGGCACATAGAGCACGTTGCACGGGTCCCAGATCGCGCCGATGCGGTCCGCGGGCAGCGGCGCGAGGATGGCCGCCGTTTCCGTCGCCGTCGCGGCGAGGCACGAGTGCTCGTTCTCCACCCCGAGCCGCACGCCCGAGCCGGCGGCCAGGTCGAGTAACCCCAGCAGATGCTCCGCGACGCGGCGCTGCTTTGCCGGCTCACCCGGATTCGCCGTGCGGAGAAACGTGAAGACCCGCAACAGGTCGCAATC
>JBDNFZ010000521.1:0-3207 GCA_041689555.1 Opitutaceae bacterium
GACCGCGATCACGTTCAGCCTCGGCGAGCTCGAAGCCCAGACCCTCGCCCATCCCGAGTCGATCGCGACCGAAGGCGGAATGAACATCTTGAAAAACTTTTTGTCGCTCACCTGATATATGCGCTGCCCCAAATGCACCTCGATCGAGGACAAGGTCACCGACTCCCGCATCGGCAAAGAAGGCTCGACCATCCGTCGCCGCCGCGAATGCCTCGAATGCGGCCATCGGTTTACCACGACCGAGACGCTCGTGCGCGACGGCATCGTCGTCATCAAGCGCGACGGCCGCCGCGAGGAGTTTGACCGCGAAAAGCTCGTCCGCGCCGTCCGCGCCGCCTGCCACAAGCGACCCGTCGACCTCGAGCAGATCACCATGCTCGTCGAAGATGTCGTGGACTCGGTCGAGGCCCAGTTCGACAGCGAGATTCCGTCGCGCGCGCTCGGCCACGGCGTGATGCAACGCCTCCGCAACATCGACCAGGTCGCCTACGTGCGCTTTGCCAGCGTCTACAAGGAATTCCGCGACGTCGCCGAGTTCGTCGACGAGGTCAGCAACCTCGGCAAGCCGCAGAAATGACCCGCTCCCGCGACGACCTGCGTCGCCTGCACTTCATCAACGAGCTCTTCGCCCACGCCACCGGCCGCGATCTTTATCTCGCCGAGCAGATCAAGACCGCGATCACGTTCAGCCTCGGCGAGCTCGAAGCCCAGACCCTCGCCCATCCCGAGTTTGCCGCCACCTTCGACGCGGCCTTCAACGCCGCCGCGGCCAAACTCCTCGGCAAACTCTTCGGCGACCTCCCGAAGCACGGGTTTTTCCACTGGGACGCCGCCGCCACGCCGCACGCCGCCACGCCGCTCTTCACCCGCGCCGGGATCATGGTCGGCCTGAAGCAACTCGCGTCCTTCCGTGAATCGACGCTCCTCGTCACGAACCTCCGGCCCGCGTTGCTACCGGCGGAAAAACGCGCCACGCCGCGCCGCCGGCGCGACTACGCCGAAGCGTTGGCCTTCATCCGCGAACTCACCGCCGCCCGCACCGCCCGCACCGCCCAGCTCCAGCTTTTGTTTATCTGACCCCGCCCGCATTCGTCACGGGATCGTCAAAAAAATTCTCACGGCTCTCCCGCGTAACCGGGCCCGGCTCGTGCCGTCTCCGGATGCATGGTCATCAGTGTCCACATCCCGAAATGCGCCGGCACGAGTTTCCGCCACGTCCTCGCCTCGCACTACGGTTCCCGGCTCTGGCTCAACTACGGCACCGTCTTTAGCCGCACCGACTACCGGCCGGAAGCCGTGCCGGACACGACCGCCTGCATCCACGGGCATTTCTTCGCCGATGCCTTCGACGACGCGCCCCGTCAGGCCCGCTACATCACCTGGGTGCGCCACCCCGTGGACCGCGTCGTGTCCAACTACCATCACTTCCTCCGCAGTCCCGATATGCGCGACGACTGCTGTCGCCAACTCCACGAGCAGCGCCTGACCCTACGCGACTTTGCCGAACTCGATTGGATGCGCGACGAGGCCACCCGCTACCTCGCGGGTAAACCGCTCGCGGCCTTTGCTTTCGTCGGCATCGCCGAACGCTTCGAGGATTCCCTGGGGATCTTCGCAAACCGCTTCGGCTGGCCGACGCCTGACGCCGCACCGCGCGTAAACACCAACCCCGAGCGACCTCCCGCCGGTTATGCGCTCCCGGAAGCGGACTACGCCCACATCCTCGCCCTGAACGCCCGGGACTTTGCTTGGTATCAGGCCGCGCTCACCCGACTCGATCTCGAACTTTACGGGCGAGGCGAGCGCTCGGCGTGATCCTTCCCTCCGCCTCAAAGCCACACCTACTCACCCCGCCAAGTTCCGGGCAGGCCAGCGCACTCGCGCGCTCGGGCCACGCCCGCAGGCGCGCGCAAGCGCGCCGAACTACGGGCCGGCAATATCCGGAAGGCCCTTAGGCCGACCGGACCCGCGCGACCTTCTCGGGACCAGACACGTGGCGCCATAGCCGGGCCGACGATGTTTCCGGGGTCTCACCGTCGGTAGAAATCTGGCAGAAGAATTTGGCCGGCGCTTCAAACACCGAGCCGAGCCCGGTCATCAGCGCGGCGCCACCGACCGCCCCGCCGGCGTAGAGGCCTTTGACGT
This sequence comes from Opitutaceae bacterium, assembly GCA_041689555.1. Taxonomy (GTDB): domain Bacteria; phylum Verrucomicrobiota; class Verrucomicrobiia; order Opitutales; family Opitutaceae; genus Tous-C4FEB. Next base: position 2,146 of record JBDNFZ010000521.1, read on the forward strand.
CGCGCTCCTGACAGGCGCGCAACGAGGCGTGGACATGGATCAGCGAGATCTGCCCGGCCCCCACCGTCGCCACCACGGCGTCGCGATGCGCTTCAAGCGGAGTGATGAAGGCCGCGATTACCACCAGCCCGCTCTCGACCCCGAGCCGTGCGACTTCGGCGGCGCGTCGCAGATTTTCCGCCCGGTCGAGGTCGCTGAAGCCCAGCCCGCGGCACAGGCCGCCGCGAAGGCGGTCACCGTCGAGCATCAGCACCGGCCGCCCGGCTTGGTTCTCCAAATCACGGCGCAGCGCCTCGGCGAGCGTGCTCTTTCCCGCCCCCGACAGGCCAAAAAGCCAGTAAACATGGCCGGCGGGTTTCATCTCCGGAATTCCTCACCTTGTTGAGCCGACACGATAGGAGCCATTGCGCGGTGAGACGAAACGATGCCCTGCCAAGTTACAATCACCCATCACACGGGCTCTGTTTCAGCAAGCGACCCTATGGCCCATGCGGGCGGCCACCTCGGTCAAACCATATTTGCGCCTTTGCCTCGGGCCCGCCGCCCAGCCCATTGTCCGCCATGGCCAAGACGCTCTTCCAAAAAATCATCGACCGCGAAATCCCCGCCAAGATCGAGCACGAGGACGACCGCTGCATCGTCCTCTACGACATCTCTCCCCAGGCCCCCGTCCACCTGCTGATCATCCCGAAGAAGCCGATTCCGCGCGTGGGCGAGGCCACGCTCGCAGACGAGGCCCTCCTCGGCCACCTGCTCCTCACGGCCGGAGTCCTCGCTAAAAAACTCGGCCTCGAAAACGGCTTTCGTCTCGTCATCAACCAAGGCCCCGACGGCGGCGAATCCGTGCCCCACCTCCACGTCCACCTCCTCGCGAAGCGACCGCTGGCCTGGCCCCCGGGCTAGCTCCGATACCGAATTTTAACCGCGCGCCTCGAACGAGCCGTCGGCCCGCTTCGCGATCGCACGCTTCAGTTCGAGCATCATCAGCACGGCAGAAAGCGGCGCCGCCGCGAGGCCCGTCAACTCCGCGAGCGAATCCGGCGTGAGTTGCGCGCCGCCGGC
>JBDNFZ010000522.1:0-4007 GCA_041689555.1 Opitutaceae bacterium
GCCTCGTCTCGACCGACCGCAACCTCGTCGAGCTCTTCCAACTCTACCGCGCCACCAAGATTCAGGAAATTCTCCGCCTCCGCCTCCCCGCCGCCCTGCCATATTTTTTCACCGGCCTCCGCATCGCCGCCACCCTCGCCCCCATCGGCGCCCTCGTCGGCGACTACACCGCCGGCAGCTCCGCCGGCGACGGCGGCGGGCTCGGTTTCCAGACCATCATCTATAGCAGCCAGGCCAAATACCCCGCCCTCTTCGCCACCGCCGCCGTGTGTTGCGCGCTCGGTTTTGTCTTTGTCGCCGGCGTCCTTTCCCTCAGCTGGGCCGCCCTCCATAAATGGCACGACTCCTACGAGCGCGCCGATACTTGAGGAAGCACTGAAAAATACCGGAGGAGAAATCTGGAATTCGGGAAATCAGGAAAAAGCGGCTGGGAATCGCGAATTTACTCATGCTTTTCAGGTCTTATTTCCGAGTTCCTGAGTTCCATATTAATTATTCTGCGTCTACCTAATTCCCCCATGAAAACGCTCCGCTCCGTCTTCACGTTCCTTGCCTTCGCCTCGCTCGCCGTCATCGGCACGCGCGCCGCCGACACCGCCTCCGCCTCGGCCAAGCCTCCGTTCAAACTCACCGTCCAACTCGACTGGGTCGCCGAGCCCCAACATGGCGGCATTTACCAGGCCCGGATCCGCGGCTTCTTCGCCGCCGAGGGGCTCGCCGTCACCATCGTCCCCGGCGGCCCCAACGCCTTCGTGATGCAAAAGGTCGCCACCAACCAAGCCCAGATCGGCCAGGGCGACAGCACCGATGCCCTCCAGAAAATCGCCTCCGGCCTGCCCGTTCTCCCCTTCGGCGCCGTCTTTCAAGACGACCCTTCCGGCCTCCTCGTCAGCGCCGGCAGCTCCGTCCGCAGTTTCGCCGACCTCGAAGGCAAGACCATCATCGCCCGCCCCGAATGGACGTTCCTCGCCTTCCTTCGCCAAAACTATGGCCTCAAGATCAACGTCGTCCCGCAGACGTATTCCGTCGCCGGCTTCCTTACCGACCGCGAGACCATCCAGCAGGGCTACTTCATCGCCGAGCCCTACCACATCGTGAAGGCCGGCGCCCCCAAACCCCGCTTCCTCTCCTCGTGGGACGCCGACTTCCGCGCCTACGCCGTGCTCTTCACCAACCGCAAATTCGCCCGCGAGCATCCCGCCGAACTCCGCGCCTTCATGCGCGCCTACGTCAAAGGCTGGCGCGACTACCTCGAAGGCGACCCCACCGCCGCCCACGCCGAGATGAAGAAGACCAACTCCGCGATCGACGACGAATTCGCGATGGCGTCGCGCCAGCTTATTCTCGACGAGAAACTCGTCACCGGCCGCGACGCCGACGGCGGCCCCGCCAACATCGGCCGCCTCAGCCCCGCGCGGTTCGCCCGCCAGATCGCGCAACTCGAGGAACTCGGCCTGCTGCCCAAGGGCAAAGTCACCGTCGCCCAAGCCCTCACGACCGACTTCCTCCCCTAAACCTCCGCTTGCCGCCGGGCTTTTCCCGCCCCGCATCCCAGGTTTTCCGATTTGTTTTGGTCAGTGTAGGCAGCCCGCTCGCGGGCGCTATTCGTCACGCGCCAACACCCTGCGCCCGATCCCCTCCGCCCCCGCCCGCATCCCCGGGGCTGTGTCAAAGTCGATTCTCCGATCTTTCTCTTTCCTCCAAATCTTTCTCTTTCGTCAGCATTCGCCTGCGGGAGAAAATGAGGAAAGAGAAAAACTAAGAGCCACGAGGAAGACTTCGAAACTCTCCCCCCCGCATCCCCGCCCTCCGAATCCTTCCGTGTGTTCCGCGGGCCGAAAATCCCTTCCGATCCGTCCCCGACTTTCGTGTCTTTAGAGTATTTCGTGGTTCCCCTCCGCCCCTGACCCCGCTCCTACTCTCCTCCCCGACGCAGCCCCCCGCCCCCGCACCGGAATCCTTACTCCGCACTCCGCAATCCCCGCTCCCCACTCCCCGATGTCCCGCCTCCGCGCCTTCTTCCGTTTCCAAGAAAGCGGTCTGCTTCTCGTCATCCTCGCCCTCGGCGCGCTCCTCACCGCCTTCGCCGGCACCGTCCGCACCCCGGTTTTCGACGTCGCCGCCGACGGCACCCGCACCCGCGCTTACGCCACCGACGCCGCCGGCGAACGCGTGCCGCTCACGGTCGAGAAGAACAAGTTCCTCAACGCCCAGAACCTCGCCCAGCTCGCCAAGGACACGAGCTTCATCGCCATCATGGCCGTCGGCATGGCCGTGGTCATCATCTCCGGCGGCATCGATCTCACCGTCGGCTCGATCTACGCCCTCGCCTCCGTCGTCGGCGCGCTCGTCCTCCGCCACTTCGGCCCCGAGGGACCCGGCGCCGCCGCCTCGCCGCTCGTCGGCATTTTCCTCGGCGCCGGAGCCTGCGTCGGAGTCGCCGCGCTCTGCGGACTCGCCACGGGCGGCCTCATCGTCGCCCTGCGTGTGCATCCGTTTATCATCACCCTCGGCGGCATGGCGATCATCCGCGGGATCGCCTTCGTCATCACCACCGGCCAGTCCGTCGGCAACTTCCCCGCCGCCTTTCGCGACTTCGTCCGCTTCGAGGTCGGCCCCGGTCTCGGCATCGTGCCCCTCCTCACGATGCTCGCCGTGCTCTTCGTCGGTTGGGTTTTCCTCTCGCGCCTCGCCGCCGGCCGCCGCGTCTACGCCGTCGGAGGCAACGAACTCGCCGCCCGCTTCAGCGGCATCCGCGTCGGCCGCGTCAAAATCGGCGTCTACCTTATCTCGGGAATTTGCGCCGGCCTCGCCGCCCTCCTCTCCATCGGTTACTACGGCGCCGCCACTTCGGGCGACGGTCAGGGCTATGAACTCAACGTCATCGCCGCCGCCGTCGTCGGCGGTGCCAGCCTCACCGGCGGACGCGGTTCCGCCCTTGGCGTCGTCTTGGGCGCGCTGATCATCCAGATGATTTCCAGCGGCATCGTCATCCTCGGCATCGACCAAAACTACAGCCAGATCATCATCGGCTCGGTCGTGATCGCCGCCGTCGTCCTCGACCACCTCAACACCTGGCTCGCCAAACGCCGCCTAACCGCCGCCGCCCATTGAGACCCAATGAATCTGGAAATCAGGAACTCAGGAACTCAGGAACCCATCCCCATTCCGTTTCCTGATTCCCTGAGTCCCGGATAAAATTCCCGTCCCTTTCCTTCTCCCCTTTTCCGTTCCTGCCGTTTCCAGTTTTCCACATTCAAAATTTTCCCGCCTCCATCCTATGAAAAAACTCGTCATCCTCGCCACCGCCCTCGCCTCGCTCGTCGTCACCCCGCTGACGCACGCTGCTGAAAAACCCCGCGCCATCACCATCGGCCTCGTCGCCAAATCCCAAGGCAACCCCGTCTTCCAAGCCGCCCGCGTCGGCGCCCAAGACGCCGCCAAGGAGCTCGGCGCCAAACACAACCTCGCCATCAAGATCGACTGGCGCACCCCCAACGAGGAGGACGCCCAGAAGCAGGCCGAGGCCATCGAACAACTCGTCCTCACCGGCGCCGAGGGCATCGCCGTCGCCTGCTCCGACGCCAACAAACTCACCGACGCGATCAACTCCGCCGTCAAAAACGGCGTCCCTGTCGCCACCTTCGATTCCGACGCCCCCGCCTCCAAGCGTTTCGTCACCTACGGCGTCGACGACCGCCTCTGCGGGATCCAAGTGATGGACGAGCTCGCCAAACTCATGAACGGCCGCGGGGTCGTCGCCATCCTCGCCGGAAACCAAAACGCCCCCAACCTCCAGATTCGCTCCGCCGGCGTGCGCGAGGCCGCGAAGAAATATCCCGGCATCAGCATTCGCGACACCTACTACCACAAAGAGACCCCGCAAGACGCCGCCGCCAAGGTCGAGCAGGTCATGCAAGCCAACCCCGACATCACCGGCTGGGCCATGATCGGCGGCTGGCCGCTCTTCACGGAAAACGCCCTGAAGTGGCAGCCCGGCGCCGTCA
>JBDNFZ010000523.1:0-1351 GCA_041689555.1 Opitutaceae bacterium
TGCATCTGCCGGTTGGCGGTAGGCAGCTCGCTTGCGAGCGCTCCGGTCGCCGAGCGCTCGCAAGCGAGCTGCCTACAGAAGCCGAGGCGAACCACCGCCAATCCGGAGATGCGCCCCTCAAAAAAGGGCTAACGCCGAGCGCTCTGCTTCGCCGTAGCGCGAACCGGAACGCGGGCTGAACCAGCTCGGAAATAACCGGCGGAAAAAAGGCAACGGCCGCGCTTCGCCCTTCCCCGGGCTTGCCGAGTCCGGTGAATCCTGACTTTTTCCCACACCCGGCCATGTTTTCCTCCCTTTCCCGCGTCGTCTGCCTGCTGTTTGCGTTCACCCTCCCCGCCACCGCCCGCGACTACCGTCTCACTCTCGCCCCCGCCCCTGCCGATCGCGCCGGCCAGGTCGTCGCTTTCACGTTGCCCTCCGACGCCCCCAAGCCCGCCGCCATCCGCGACGCCGCCGGCCGTCTCCTCCCCCTGCAAACCGACGCCGACGGCACCGCGCGCTTCATCGTCGCCGCCCAACCCGCCGGCGCGGCCCTCGCCTTCACCCTCACCGCCGCGCCCGCCGCGCCCACGCCCTCCGGCGTCGCCGTCGCCCCGGCCGGCGGCGATCTCGGCTTCACCATCGGCGGCGCGCCCGTCCTTTCCTACCGCGTCGACCGCGCCGCTGTCCCTCGCGCCGGGATCAAGCCCGAGATTCTCCGCGCCGGTTACATCCACCCCGTCTTCTCCCCCGCAGGCCGCCTCGTCACCGACGACTATCCCACCAACCACGTCCACCACCACGGCATCTGGGCCCCGTGGACCAAGACCGGATTCCAAGGCCGCTCGCCCGATTTTTGGAATATGCAGAACAAGACCGGCGCCGAGGAACTCGTCGCCGTCGACCGCACTTGGTCCGGCCCCGTCCACGGCGGCCTCGAGGCGCGCCTTCGCTCGGTCGATCTCTCCGCGCCCTCGCCCGTGACCGCGCTCAACTCGACGTGGCGGCTCACGGTTTACGACGTGCCCGGCACCGCGCAGCCCGTGCGGATGTTTGACCTCATCGTCACCCACGCGACCGCCACCGCCGATCCGCTCGTGCTGCCGAAGTATCACTACGGCAGCTTCGGCATCCGCGGTGCCGCCGCGTGGAACGGCCCCGGCGACGTCGCCCGCTTTCTCACGTCCGAGGGCCTGACCGATCGGATCAAGGGCAACGACTCCCGCGCCCGCTGGGTCTATCTCGGCGGTGCGGCCAACCCCGCCGGCGATCTCGCCGGCACCGCCGTCCTCGGCCATCCGGAAAATTTCCGCGCTCCCCAGCCCGTGCGCCTGCACCCCAACATGCCGTATTTCTCCTTCGTCCCGCAGCA
>JBDNFZ010000524.1:0-3681 GCA_041689555.1 Opitutaceae bacterium
CGGCCGACATCCGCTCGTCTCTTCTGAAAACGTTCGATCCTCATAAACCAACCGACGATTTGCCCCGGAATTTCCAGGAAACGTCGGATGCTCCATTGGTGGTGAGAGACAAGCACCTCTGTCTAAGTTTTATTTCTAGATATTGTAAATTTTATAATACTATCCGGGAAAGATTAACATGAGCCCTCTTTTCTTGTTTCACGCCTACCTTGGAAATCCGGTTGTCGGAAGAAAAAAGGGCCGAGGAATTACCCCGGCCCCGATGGCTGGCTGGCCGTCGGATTATTCCACCTGCTCAACCCATGCCGCGGCAAATTGCTCGTCGTCCGCCACTGCGTCCTGAATGGCCTTCTGCGACACGCTGCCGACGTTCTTATTGCCCTCTTTGAGCCATTCGATCACCTCGACCGCAGTGGCAACGCTGATCGCTGCCCGCTGGTTTTCCTCGCCCTGGTAGCAGGTGAAATGGTTGATCCGGGCGACAAATTTGCCGCCCTGCGTCCGATAGATCTCTACTATGACCCAACGGCCGTCCTGTCCATTTTTGTTCGACCCGAAGCCGATCAGTTCTCCGACAAAAGCGATTGGGCAGGCCCCATCGCGTGTGATGATATATTCTTTCATAATACCCTGTGCCGCTGTTGATCCCCGCGTGCGTCGGTCGGCAGAAAAGGCCCTTCTGCCAGCGGCATGAGAAATTCTTGCCAACCCCCAGAGATCCGATGGCAGATCTGAAACTCCGGGAGCGGAAGTATCGCCCATGTGACATCTTAGCACGTGCCCTTTTTGACTCCGGGTGATGGGTCAGACAAAGAGCGGCTCAACCCTGATCATGGTGGAGAAGAGCACCGTATCTTTGCCTCATGCCCGCTCGCCCGTTCACCCCTGCCGAAATCGCCACGCTCGAAAACCATTTGCTCGCCGCGCGCCGCTTCCGCGACCGCATGCTCCTGATTGCCGGCACTAACGTCGGCTTCCGTATCACCGAATTGCTCACGTGGACTGTCGGGCAAGTGAAGACTCCCGAGGGCGAGGTCGCATCAGAAGTCACCGTGGCCCGTTCGCACCTCAAAGGCGGTAGCGGTGTCCGCAAGCGCAGCGTCCGGAGTCGTCGTGTGGTTCTCAACGAGCGGGCGAGGGGAGCGATTCGCGACTATCTGGCCTCGCTCGATTACGTGCCGTCGCCCGACGATTTTCTTTTCCGGAGTCGCGAAGGTGGCAACCGCTCTGTCCACCGTTCGCAAGCGCACCGCATTCTGGAAAAACTCTGCGAGGAGTGCGGTGTCTGCGCCACGCGCATTTCCACGCATTCGCTGCGCAAGACCTTCGTGCGTTCCGTGTATGACGCCTCCGGGCACGACTTGATTCGCACGCAGCGGATCGTCCAGCATGCATCTCCGCTGACGACAGCCCGCTATTTGGAAACTTCCCAAGAAGACTTGGACGATCTGGTCCGCAGTCTCGCCACAGTTCCCTCAGCCTTAGCCCCGGTCGCCGCCATTGCCGCGTGAATTCCGGGGGAAGGGGAGGGCCAGAGCGCGCGCCGCCGCCCCACGGGTGGGACATTACGCCTATTATGTTGCACCGGGGTTCGCCCGGAACGTCCGCCGGGGTGGGTCCCAAGTATCGCTGATGGAGACGTGCTAAGGTTCCGATGGCACCGGTGGCCGTTGCTGCCAGCGCCGCAAGCCATAACCCACACACACCATGTATGACCCCATCGATCCAACCATCGTCACGATCCTTGATTTCCAGTCTTTGGTTATATCCCGAATCAGGGAGATTACCCATGAAAACCAACAGCTCGTGAACCGCCTTGATCGCCGGTTGGCCGGCGACCAAAATATACACGGAGGCATCGTGCTCGATCAGCTCGCGAGCAACGCGCGGCATCTTGAAGCCTGGGTATCGGCTTACCAGCTGTGGCAGGAATTGCCGATCACACAGCCTTTTGTTAACGATGACGATATGCCCTTCTGATTTCCGGGGTGCCAAATTTGCGCGAGGTGCTCGCTGATTCGGCCACGCTGGGGATGTAGCGAGGGCGTCGGCGGTAATTTCGTCGTCGGTCGTGACGCGTTCGCCCATTTAGGTGTGGCTTGGCCCTTATCACGGGTTTGCGCTCTAATTTTATATTCAAGATATTGACTAATAACAGTTTGTTTGCTATCTGGATCATGCCGCTTGATTATGTAGCAGTTTGCTACGATCATTTGGTCATGGCAGCAACTACTCCTCTTCGTTTCGATAGTGCATTCGTGAATGAAGCCCGGTCTTCGGCCGTTCTGATGGATCGTTCTCCAACGGCCCAAGTCGAATTTTGGGCCAAGTTGGGTCGCGTTGCCGAAGCCGTATTTGCGCACGACCGCATCCGTTTGCTCAAGGAAACGGGTCGCGTGCAGGACCTCGATGCCTTGTTGGCGAAGGTGGACACCCTGGAGGGACGGGAGCTCGCAAAGGCAGAAATCGCGCGCCACGGCACACCTATCTATGGCACCGATCCGTTGCATCCCGGACTCATCGTCCAAAAGTTGCCTGACGGGACCAAGCACCTCGGCAGGTTTGTCAACCGGCAGTTCACGGCCGTGCGTTGATGTCGGTCCCACGGCTCGTTTTTTTGGCCGGCCCGAATGGCGCTGGCAAGTCGACCTACTACCGGACGTTCCTCAGCACGTCAGGGCTTCAGTTCGTTAATGCTGACGAACTCACCCGCAAGCTCGGGGTCCCGAATGCTGAGGCGGCGAAATTCGCTGACGGCGCACGCGAGACCCTCCTTTCGAGCGGAGAATCGTTCATCACAGAGACCGTCTTCTCGGACCCGTTAGGCGCGAAGCTCGATTTTCTCCGCCGGGCGATCGCTACTGGATACGATGTCCAAGTTCACTTTATCGGCATCTCCGGGGCTGATATCTCCGAGGTCCGGGTGATGCAACGGGTGGCGCAGGGCGGCCACGACGTTCCTTCGGACCGGCTGGAGCGGCGCTTTCACCAGTCGCTCCAGAACCTCGGCGAGGCAATCGCGTTCGTGCCGGACGTGCGCGTGTTCGACAACTCCGATACCGACCAACCATTCCGCTTGGCGCTCCGCTCCAAACGTGGACAAATCATCTTCCGTGCGCATCCGTTCCCTGAATGGCTCGCGGTGGGCGGTGATGCCTGAAATCTCCGGGGGCTTGGTTACCGCCCTGCGCACTATGGCGTGCAGATTACTTTCTCAGTAAACGGCTGGCCGAGGCCCGCTAGGTGAGGTCGTGATTGTCGTGATGTTAGCGGATACTAGATTGTAATGGTTCGCAAAAGACCTTGGACTAAGTCGCGGGAGGTTAGCTCATCTGCGGCGTGAGGGCACGGAGGTCGTCCTGATTGGTCATTCGTGGCAAACCCATGAGGATATCCTTCATATAAGCCATCGGGTCCTTGCCGTGGCGCTGGCACGTGACGAGCAGGGAGTAAAAGGAGATCCGAGCGCTGGCCGGCGGGTCTTCACGGAAGAAGGTGGAATAGCGTGGCAGCACGCGTTGGGCTGAACGGATGGGAAAGCAGGGCGCGCTCAAGGATGAGTTCGAATGTCACCACTGACCGAAGGATTCACGTATTACGAAGCAAACGGGGGCTGTATAGTAACGAGGGAGGCCACGCCAGAGGCGCCTCTCCCTGGAGCTCAGGAACGTCCGGTGGACC
>JBDNFZ010000525.1:0-1293 GCA_041689555.1 Opitutaceae bacterium
AGAAAAGAAAACGAAGGAGAGAAACGGAAATTCATGGGAAAAAACTTGGTTTAGGGATGCCCGTTGGCGGGAAGGCAGGAACGAGCGCCGGGCATAGCTTCGCCCGGACGAGAGGTGGTAAACCGGTGCAAAACGCGCTAGGCGCGAAGCGGTCTCAGGCGCACACCGGCGGCCCGCAACTCGGAGCGTGCCGGCTGCGCGGACTGGAACGCGCCTCGGCGCCGACGACGGGCGCGAGGTGCGCGATCAGGCGCAAACCGAGCAGCACGAAGACCGCGAAAATCGCGAGGTCGGTGCCGCCGGCGGCGAAAGCGGTGATGACACAGCGATGCTCGTCGGCTCCGCCGCGCGGGGTTGCGTCGGATTCGTGAGCGTGGCCGCAGGTGGAGCAGGCGGCCGCTTCCGGGTGGAAGAATTCATGAGCCTCCGGATCGGCTGCGAGCCACGACAGAACCCCCAAAAGCGCCGCGGCCAGCCAGGCTACGCCCTGCCCAAACCGTGTCGGTCGGCGGCGGGAGCCGGGGGATTGGTGGCGGAAAAACATCGGGTTTCGGTGCATCATACAGAAGTCGTCAAGCCCCCCCGGGTTTTGCGCCCGTTGGCCGGGGGTGGCGGCCGGGATGCCCCCCCCTTGACGACTTTGCTACAGTGCTCGCACGAACCCATGCCGACGCCCGCCCAACTCCATAAAGTAAACCACCTCCTGACCCATGTGCTCGCCGCAGCGGTGGCGCGGCGCTGGCCGCAGGTGCGCGCCGGCGATTGCGGCGAAACCTGCGAAGGGTTTTACGGCGACTTCTCGTTTGGCTGGACGCCGACGGATGACGAACTCCGGTTGCTCGAAGGCGATATGCGAAGCATCCTCGTCGAGTGCCGGCATTTCGCGCACCTCGAAAAGACCCCCGCGCAGGCCGCCGCGTTTTTCGCGGGCAATCCCTACAAACTCGAAGTCGTGGAAACGCTCGCCGAGCTGGACGACGCGGTGGGTTTCTACGCGCTGGATGAATTTGTCGACGTGTGCTCCTGCCAGATCAAAGAATTAAGCGAGCTCAAGGCGATCTCGCCCGATGCGTTCGCCCTTACGGGAACGACGCCGGCGCTCTGGCGGCAGGGCGACAAGGAAGCCTGGCTCACGCGCATTCACGGCGTGCAGGCGGCGGCGCTGCTCGGAGGGCGGATTGGCTCGTCGTGCGAGTGAAGGGGCTGAACTGGTTTCTCCATGCCTGAAACGTCTCCGCTCCCGCCCGTCACGGTGCTCTGCGGTTTTCTCGGCGCGGGGAAAACCACGTTGCT
>JBDNFZ010000526.1:0-9409 GCA_041689555.1 Opitutaceae bacterium
AAACGGGAGATGAAACACGCCGTCTCGAATATCATGCGCTCCATCCAACGCAGCGTCGGTTTGGTCCAGTCATTTTTTCAGCTCCCCGACACGAAATACGCGGCCTGACTATAAGCGCACGAACTTATGCAACGATTGTTATCACCGGGTGCACGGTCGATCCCGGCGCCAAGACGAAGCAGGCATAAAGCGCGTAGCCCGCGACACCGACACACGCGGCGAGCAACAGCCAGAAATTCAATTTCTTCATCGCCGATAACTTTTCCTGAGCGGGTTTTTCGCCCCTCCGACCCGAGTCCGCAGCGCCGGCGAATACTACAACGCATTGGCCCCGCCGCTCGACGCCCCGTTCACCCCAACCCGGACCCAGAGGTCACATCACGGTCCACGCAGATCCACCCCCGCGCCGTCGCCCCAAATCAGGCCCGGATAGATGCCCGCATTTTTCTTAATTTCTTCCGTGTGTTCCGTGCATCCCATGGGCTAAACCTGACGTCCCCTTCTAATATGAAAACCCCCATTCGCGTCGCTGTCACCGGAGCCGCCGGCCAGATCGGTTACTCCCTCCTCTTCCGCATCGCCTCCGGCGCGATGTTCGGTCCCGACCAACCCGTCATCCTCCAACTCATCGAGGCCCCGATCGAGAAAGCATTGAAGGCCTTGGAGGGCGTCGCGATGGAACTCGACGACTGCGCCTTCCCGCTTCTCAAGGGCATTGTCCAAACCTCCGACGCCTCCGTCGGTTTCAAAGACGCCAACTGGTGCCTCCTCGTCGGCGCCAAGCCCCGCGGCCCCGGCATGGAGCGCGCAGATCTTCTCAAGGACAACGGCGCGATCTTCATCGGCCAAGGCAAGATCATCGACGCCGTCGCCGCCGCCGATGCCCGCATCGCCGTCGTCGGCAATCCCGCCAACACCAATTGCATGATCGCCGCTTCGCAGGCCAAGCGCCTCCCCCCCGAGCGCTTCACCGCCATGGTCCGCCTCGACCAAAACCGCGCCCAGACCCAGCTCGCGAAGAAAGCCGGCGTCGATCTCACCGCCGTCAAAGACATCTTCATCTACGGCAATCACAGCCCGACGATGTTTCCCGCCTTCGCGCACGCCACGATCAACGGCGCGCCCGCGACCTCCGTCATTACTGACAGCGCCTGGCTCCAAGGCCCGTTCTGCGAAACCGTCGGCAAGCGCGGCGCCGCCATCATCGCCGCCCGCGGCCTCTCCTCCGCCGCCTCCGCCGCCAACGCCCTCGTCGATCACGTCCGCTCCCTCGTGACGCCCGGCGCGATTCATTCCATCGCCGTGAAATCGGAAGGTCGCTACGGCTTCGACGCCAACGTCTGGGCCGGCATGCCCGTCCGCACCACCACCCCCGGCAGCTACGAGGTCATCGAAGGCTACGCGATGGACGACTTCGCCAAATCCAAGATCGCCGCGACCAACAAGGAACTCGCCGAAGAGCGCGCCTTCGTCGCCGAGATGATCGCCTAAAAACCATTCTCGTTCTCCTACTCGTTCTCCCCCGCGGCGCCCTCACCGGCGCCGCTTTTTTGTGTCCGCCTCAAAGCATCCCCGCCAGCACCCGCGCCTTCGTCAGCGCGAAGGCCCGCCGCAGCTCCACGAAGGCCGCGACCAACTCCCGCGGCGAGCCGTTCCGTGCGAACCGCATCTCCAGCGTCGCCCCATCACACACCACCGCCGCGTCGACTCCCGCCGCGTGCAGCGTGCAGCTTTGGCAATCCGAGGGATAGTCCACCGTAAGCCCTGTGCCAGCGGCCTCGTCTTTCGCGTCGAGTCCTTCGACGGCATCGATCACCGCCTCGACCTTAACGCCCTTTTTCAGCGCAAACACCACGGCGGAAAACTGTCCGGAAAACAGCGCGTCAAACTCCGTCACCTCGACCAGCTCCGCGTTGCGCAGACTGTGCAGCGTGCGCGTCACGACAAAATTCGCCGGGGCCTCCGCAGCGAGCGCGTAGCCGATCTCCAACACAAAATCCTTCGTCGTCAGCACCGCCACCGGACTCGTCACTTCGAGGGTGATCTGGGCGCGCTTGTAGCCGAGCCGCGCTTTCGCCGCCTGGAAAAACTTCTCCCCCTCCGCCGCCAGCTCCGCCGCACAGAGCTTGGCGAGGAACGCGCTTGTCGCCGGCGTGACCGCGTCCGGCACCGTGTGGTGCGCTTTTTTGAACCCGCCGAGCGTCTTCACGAGTCCGCCGCCGCGCCCCACCAGGCTGACCCCGCCGATAAATGACCGCGGATCATCCGCCGATTTTCCCATCGCCCGATTCAGCCCGGACCTTCCGCCCGCGCCATCCCAAAAAAGCCCGCCCCCGACCCGCCGCTCATCTGTGGGAGCGAGCTCGCTCGCGACACTTTGTGCTCGGAGTCGCGAGCGAGCTCGCTCCCACACCGGCTTATCTCCACACCGGCTCGCACCAACGGCCGGTAATAGTCAGCTATTCTCTGGTAGCTTCGGGACCTCCCCGCCGGTCCCGCCCCGCGCCGCGCCTTACGCCGTCCGGCGCGGCGTCCGCCGCACCAGCGCGATGATGCCGACGATCGCGAGCACCGGCACCCAGATCGGTGAAAGCACGAGCGCGACGACCAGCATCACAGCCAGCAACGCCGTCGCCGCCGACAACCCCACCGCGCCCAACAGCCCCGCCCCCGCAACCAACACCAAGCCCACGAGCAGCAAGCCGCCCACACCCACCCCGCCGATCACCAGCAGCGCCGGCAGCAGCTTCACGAGCACCACCGCCACGATGAGAATCAGGACAACTTTGAGGAACGTTTTCATACCGACAACAAAACGGCTCCGCGCCCCGGGTTGCAGGGTATTTCACCGCCCCTACTGCTTCGCACTTTCCCACCGTGTTCTTCCGTGTATTTCGTCTAACGCGTGGTCCTTCCCTCTTCTTCACCGATCCCCGTCGTCTGCGCCGTGCTCGAGGACGACTCCGGCCGCATCCTCGTCGCCCAACGTCCCGCCGACAAACACCTCGCCCTCAAGTGGGAGTTTCCCGGCGGCAAGGTCGATCCCGGCGAGGCCCCCGCCGCCGCCCTCCTCCGCGAACTCCGCGAGGAACTCGGTTGCACCGCCGTGATCACGCGCACCCTCGAGCCCTTTCTCCATGACTACACGCGCGTCATTATAGAAATGTTTCCCTTCGTCTGCCGCCTCGCCCCCGGCAGCCCCCCGCCGGTCGCGCTCGAGCACGTCGAACTGCGCTGGGTCAGACCCAACGAGCTCGTCGGCTTCGACCTCGCCCCCGCCGACTGGCCCGTCGTCACCCGCTACCGCGTCCAACCCAATCCGTGCTGCGCCCGCACCGACTCATGATCCGCCGCCTCGTTTCGCTGTCGCTCCTCGCCTTCTCCGCCGTCTTCGCGGCCGATTCCGCACAGGCGCCCGACCCTCGCCTCGCGGCGGCACTGCCCGCGGTCGACCGACTCTTCGCCGACACCGCCGCCGAGCAAAACATCCCCGGTCTCGTCTATGGCATCATGCTCGACGGCCGCTTGGTCCATTCCGCTGCTCTCGGCCTCGCCGACGTCGCGCAAAAGACGCCCGTCACCCCCGAGTCCCGGTTCCGCATCGCGTCGATGACGAAAAGCTTCACTGCCCTCGCGATCTATCGCCTCCGCGACGACGGCCGCCTCGCCCTCACCGACCCGGTCACTCGCTACCTCCCTGAATTCCGTGCCGTCACGTTACCCACCACCGACTCCGTGCCGATCACGCTACTCCACCTGCTTACCATGACCGCCGGCCTCCCCCAGGACGACCCTTGGGGCGACCGCCAGCTCGCCGTCACTCCGGCCGCATTTGCCGCGTTTATCCGCGGCGGGGTTTCGTTCTCCAGCCCACCCGGCACCGCCTACGAATACAGCAACCTCGGCTACGCCCTCCTCGGCGCCGTCATCACCCGCGTCTCCGGCGAGCCCTACCAATCCTACATCACCCGCACCCTCCTCGTCCCGCTCGGGATGCACGACACCGTCTGGGATTTCCCCGCTGTTCCCGCCGGCAAGCTTGCCCTCGGCTACCGCTGGGAAAACGACGCCTGGCAGCCCGAGCCGCTCCTGCGCGACGGCGCCTATGGCGCGATGGGCGGCCTCATCACGACTCTCGAAGATTTCTCCCGCTACGTCGCCTTCCACCTCTCGGCCTATCCTCCCCGCGACGACGCCGATAGCGGCCCCGTCCGCCGCGCCACGCTCCGCGAGTTGCACCAGCCCGGAGTGATCTCCGGTGTCGTCGAAGCCAAGCCCCTCTCCGGCGACGCGCGGCCCGGCGCCTCAGGCTACGCGCACGGCCTCCGCTGGAACATGGACTCCGCCGGCCTCGTCAATCTCGGCCACAGCGGCGGCCTTCCCGGCTACGGCAGCAACTTCCGCTTCTATCCCGCCCTCGGCCTCGCGATCATCTCCTTCGCCAACCGCACCTACGCGCCCATGGCCACCGCCAACGCCAAAGCGGCCGCCCTCATCCTGGAAAAGACCGCCCTCCCCGCCCGCACCCCTCCGCCAAATGAAATCCTCCTCACCCGCCAACGCGCCCTCGTCGCTCTCCTCGACACGTGGGATTCGACACTGGGCGACGCGATTCTCGCGGAGAACTTTTTCCTCGATCGGTCCCGCGAGACGTGGATGAACCTCTCCCGCGCGACCCTCGCCCGCGCCGGCCGCATCACCGATGTCGGTCCGGTGCGCGCGGAGAACCGCCTCCGCGGCACCTTCACCCTCACCGGCGAGACGGGCGCGATCGACGTCTTCTTCACGCTCACCCCCGAGGCGACGCCGAAGGTTCAATACCTGCGCCTCACCTATCGCGCGCGGTGAGCGTCCGGCGAGCCTCCCGCGCGTGGCACCAACGGCCGGTAAAATCAGACGTTCCCGGGAAGCATCGGGACCTCCGGGCCCGATCGGTTTTACCGGATGCAACCCTTGAGCCGGGCCCGGAGGTCCCGTCTCTACTTCCGTTCCCCAAGAGTCTTGGATTCAAGGGCCGCTGGTATGACACGGGTAACACGGACCGGATCGGCTGGATGAGGGAATCCCCGGTGATGCGCCGAGCGCCCCTCACCCGAGCCGGGCGACGAGCTTGGCGCGGCTGTTGACGCCGAGTTTGGCGAAGACGGACTGGAGCTGGTTCTTGATCGTGCCGACGCCCTTGTGCAGGCGCGTCGCGATCTCCTCGTTGCCGAGCCCCTCGCGCACGAGCAGGGCGACCTCGCGCTCGCGCGGCGTGAGCTGGGCGAGGACGGCGAGGTGGCGTTCCTGCGCGGCCCCGGTGGGCGCGCCGAGCGCAGCGTGGTTGATGAGCTGGGCGAAAAGATACGGCCGCGTGAGCAACGGGTCGTCGAGGGTGACGAGACTGAGGTCGGCGCGGAGGCCGGGCTCCACAGGGTGCCCGAGCTTGCGGCGCAGCCCGCCGCGGCTGGCGCCCGGGGTGAGCGCGAGCGCGTAGTGCTCGGCGAGGAGCTCTTCGTAGGTCTCCAAAAAGACGGCCGGGATCGCGAAGACCGCGCGGCTGTTCATGCGGTGCGCGACGTCGGAGCCGAGATTCCAGACGGCGCAGGTCTCGAAGGCCTCGGGGTTGGCGAAGACAACCTCGCGCTTGGCGTTTACGAGGAGAACGCCCTGCGGGAGGAGGTTGATGAACTGCTGGAGCGTGCTGCGGCAGACCCGTTCCTCCTCCTGTTTTTCGATGCGGCGCAGGTTGCGGTCGAAGATCGGGTGGAGGTCGAGCAGGAGGTTCGTCTCGGCACGCGTGAAATCGGCGTGGGCGAAGGCGCGGCGGAGGACGAGGATGCTCTTGCGCTCGCCCTTTTCCCACGTGGTCAGGCCGACGAGTTTGTCGAATCCCTCGGGGCGGAGGACGTGCCGGTAGTAATCGCTGCTGCGCTGGGCGCGGGGCTCAGCGGGGAGCATGGCGCGCAGGTCGTAGAGTTTGATGCCGGGGTGATCGTTAAGGTAGGCGTGCGTCGGGGTGAGCTTCGCGCGGGCGCGCCACCACTCGGCGGGGCGGCGCGAGGGCTGGGAGTGGAGCGTGAGCGCGCCGGGGATTTTTTCCTGCGCGTCGAGGAAAAGCGTGGCCGAGTGGTGGGCGGGGAGCGCGACACCGATGAACTCGCGGAGGGCGGACCAAAACTCGGTGACATTGGCGGCGGTCTCGAGACCGATCACGGCAGGCCGGAGGGACGGGTCGTCGATCGCGAGGGCACGGTCGCGGATGTCGAGGGCTACGGCTTTGGCGGGCATGGCGGGCAGGACGCGCAGAGGAGAGCGCGTTTCGAGCCTGGGCGCACGGAGAAACTGCGGCCCGTGCGGGCCGGCTACGACCGGCCCTTCACCGCATCGCGTCGCGGTTGGCCTGGTCGAGCTTGGCCTTGGCGAGGATCTGCGGCGCGACCTTGATGCCGGCCTGCGCGAGGGCGGCCTCGAGGAGGACCTCGCCCTTGATATAGCCGGTGCAGAGCGCGGCGACCTTGCCGTCGCGGCCGATGATGAACTGCTGCGGAATCCCACCGACGCCATAGAGCTTGCGCGAGGCGCGGTCGGGGCCCCGCTCCTGCGGATCGTGCGAAAAGATCAGGTCGGGATACTTGGCCTGATTGGCCTTCACCCAGTCGTCGAACTTGGCGCGGGTGTCGCTGGTGCAGGAGGCGAGGACGACGACGCCCTGATCCTTGTAGGTCACGGCGACTTCCTGCGTGTGGGGCATCGAGGCGATGCAGGGGCCGCACCACGTGGCCCAGAAGTCGAGGATGACGACCTTGCCCCGGTAGTCGGAGAGCTTCACCGACTTGCCGGAGGCATCGGTCGCGGGGAAATCGGGCGCGGCGGCACCGATCTTGATCATCTCGATCTTGGCCTCGGGCGGTTTCTCCTTCGATTCCTCGGCGGTGTAGATGCGGGCCGGAGTATCCTCGGGCGCGAGCTTCACGCCGGCGCGGAGGAGGAGATTGCCGAGCGCGGGAGCCGTCTGCGCCGGGGCGCCGACGTAGAAGCCGAGCATTTTCCCCCCGGAGTCGAGGACGAGATTGTTGGGCACGGGCGCCATCGAGCCGCCCGAGAGATTCATCGCGATGACCTTGCCGAAATGTTCGCGGGAGCGGGCGGTGTGCTCCTTCTTTTCCTCGACCGTCATGTCGTTGGGCGACTTCGCCGACTCAAAACGGCCGGCCGGGTCGAAGAGGACCGGAAACGAGAACTTCCCGGCGTTGTCGGCGAGAAATTTATCGTAGTCCGCGCGCGGACTGTAGGACATAAGGGCGACGAAGAGGACGCCTTGGGCGGAGTATTTCCGCGACCACGCCTCTTGGAATTCGAGGTAGCCGCCGGCGTTGCCGGGCGTCCAGATGTTAAGGACGACGGTCTTGCCCTTGGCCAGATCGGAGAACTTCACCGGTTGGCCGTCGGGGCCCTGGGCGGTGAAATCACCCGCGGCCTCGCCGGCCTTGAGCTTGCCGAAACTCTCGCGGAACGGCGCCGGCGGGTTCTTCGCCGTCTCGGCGGCGGCGGCGGCGCGTTTGATCTCCTGTTCGGCGGCGGCGGTGAGGGCGGCTTTGCCCTTGGCGGCGATCTCTGCGGCGACCTTGACGCCGGCGAGGGCGAGCGCGCCCTCGGCGCGAGTGTCGGTCTCGCCGCCGTTGCCGACGATCGCCGCGACGATCTTGCCGTCGCGACCGATGACGAACTGCGTGGGGATGCCGGTCACGCCGTAGAGCACCGCCGAAGCGCGTTTTTCAAACGTCTCGGTGCCGCGCGCGTTCGGGTCGTAGGTGAAGACGAGGTCGGGATATTTCGGCTGGTTGGCGGGAATCCATTCCTTGAACTTTTCGATGGTGTCGCTCGTGCCGGAAGCGAGGAGGACGACGTCCTGGTCCTTGTATTTGGCCGCGAGTTTCTGGGCGTGCGGGAAGGAGGCGATGCAAGGGCCGCACCAGGTGGCCCAGAAGTCGAGGATGACGACCTTGCCCTTGAAATCGGAGAGGCGGACGTCTTTGCCGGCGACGTCCTTCATCGCGAAATCGGGGGCGACGGCTCCGGCGCCAAGAAGCGCGGGGCGTGCGGGACCGGCTGCGGCGGCGGGCATCGCTTTGGTCGCGGCCGCAGGCGAGGCGGCGCGGGCCGTATCGGCGGCGATGAGGGCGGCGAGAACCGGGGCGGCGTCATCGGCGGTGAGTTTCACGGTCTTGGATTTCGCGAGCATCGCCTTCACCAGCGTCTCCGCGCGCGCACCCATGCCGATGGTGCCGCCGACGAGTTTGCCGGCGGAGTCGATGACGACGCTGATGGGGAACATCCCGACGCCGAACTTGGTGTTGGTCACGCCCTCGGCCCAGGCTTTGCCGGCGGGGTCCCACGCGACGGCGAAGCCGGGGGCGGGATTTTTGGCGAGCCAGGCGTCGAAGGCTTCGCGCTCGGTGGCGGAGAAAACGGTGAGGACGGCGAGGCCTTGGGCCTTATAGTTGGCGGCGAGCCCGGCGACGAACGGCTGCGGGCCGTTGGAGGTGTTGAAATGGAGGAGCAGGGTTTTGCCGCGGTAGTCCGAGAGCTTGACCGGTTTCCCGTCGGCGCCGGCGACCGTGAAGTCGGTGACGGTTTGACCTTCGGTGACGCTACCGAACTTCGTCGGGAAGAATGTGCCGACGGCTCCGGCGGGCGCGCCCATGCCCATGCCCATCATCGGGACGGAAGCCCCGGCGGCCGGCATCGCCGCGGTCTTGGCCATCATCGGGATGGCTTTCGGCGCGGCGGGATCCGCCTTCGGCTCGGGCGGGATGGCGGCGAGGTCGACCTTGGCGCCGGCG
Source organism: Opitutaceae bacterium (assembly GCA_041689555.1). GTDB lineage: Bacteria > Verrucomicrobiota > Verrucomicrobiia > Opitutales > Opitutaceae > Tous-C4FEB. The sequence continues at coordinate 8,826 of JBDNFZ010000526.1, forward strand.
CGGGCGAGGGCGTATTCCAGCCGGTAATCGTCGCCGGGGCCGCCGCCGGTCTTGCTCTCCACGAGTTTTCCGTCGCGACCGATGACAAACAGCGTGGGAAACCCGGTGACGCCGTAGGCGAGGTTGAAAACGGAGTCTTTCCAGCCGTCTTTGCCGGCCGGATCAAAGGTCATGGTGAAGGCGTATTTGGCGGCGTTGCGCTGGATCCAGCCGTCATAGGCTTCGCGGGTATCGTTGGAGGTGACGCCGAGGAGCACGACGCCCTGATCGGCGTATTTGCGGGCCACGCGGTCGAGGTTGGGCATGGCAGCCTGGCAGGGCCCGCACCAAGTAGCGGAGACATCGACGACGACGATTTTGCCGAGGAAATCGGCGAGTTTGATGGTCTCGCCCTTGGACCCGAGCACGGTGAACGCGGGGGCGACGTCGCCGGGCTTAAGTTGAACGCGGGCGGCCGACGCGGCGGCGGAAGCGGGCACCGTCTCCTGCGCGGAGAGGGCGGTCAGGGCGAGGGCCGAGAGGAGCGAGGCAAAGAGGAGACGGAGTTTCATGATAGTGGAGTCGGGGGCCAGACGCAGGGCGCG
>JBDNFZ010000527.1:0-4247 GCA_041689555.1 Opitutaceae bacterium
AGGCGACGCGGTGAACCCGTATCTGCGGCGGCGCACCGGCCAGGAAGCGGTGACGTATCCCGACGAACGCACCCGCCCGATCCTCGAACGCACGCTCGGGGTGGTGCTGTTCCAAGAGCAGATCCTGCGGATCGCGATGGAGCTGGGCGGATTCACGGCGGCGGAGGCGGACGAGTTGCGGCGGGCGATCGGCTTCACGCGTTCGCAGGAGCGGCTGCACCGCATCCAGGCCAAGCTCGGCGTGGCGCTGCGGGCGAACGGCGTCACGGCGGAGGCGACGGAGTATATTTTGAAATCGCTGACGTCGTTTGCGCTCTACGGATTCCCGGAGAGCCACGCGATCAGCTTTGCGTTGATCGCCTACGCCTCGGCGTGGCTGAAGGTGCACCGGGCGGCGGCGTTTTACGCGTCGCTGCTGAATTGCCAGCCGATGGGTTTCTACTCGGCGGCGTCGCTGGTGCAGGACGCGCGGCGGCGCGGCGTGAAGACCTTGCCGCCCTGCGTGCTGGCCTCGGAGGAACGCTGCCGCGTGGAAACCGACGACACGATCCGGCTCGGGCTCGCGACGGTGAAGGGCGTGCGGGCGGCGCCGGTGCGCGCGGCGCTGGCGGCGCGACGGGAGCGGGTGTTCGCCTCGACGGCGGATTTTTTGAACCGCACGGAATTCAGCGCGGCGGAGCTGCGGGCGTTGTCGGGCTCCGGGGCGTTGAACGCGCTGGCGACGCACCGGCGGGCGGCGCTGTGGGCGGTGGAGGCGGTGCGACGCGAGGACGACTTGTTCCGCTACGCGGTGGCCGAGGGCGGGGCGACGGAATCGCTTCTGCCGGCGATGACGCTCAGCGAGCGGTTGCAGGCGGACTACACGCACCTCGAGCTGACGACCGGGGCGCATCCGATGCGGTTGCTCCGCGCGCAACTGCCGGGCGCGTGTCCGGCCGGGGAGCTGGCGCAGCGGAGACCGGGGACGCGCGTGCAGATCGCCGGGGCGGTGATCACGCGGCAACGCCCCGGCACGGCGAAGGGTTTTTGTTTCATCACGCTCGAAGACGAGACCGGCCACGCCAACGCGATCGTGCGGCCGAAGCTTTTCGAGGAGGCGCGGCTCACGATCAACCTCGAGCCGGCGCTGGTGATCACGGGACGGTTACAAAATAATCACGGCGTCATCCACATCATGGCCGAGACGATCGCGGGACTGCCGGTGGCGGGGCTGCCGGAGCAGGCGAGTCACGATTACCATTAGCGCGACAAGATCGAAAAATGCGTTGCGACCCGGGCGGCGCGGTCGGCAGGTTGCGGGGATGAAGCGAAGGTTCCTCTGCGGGTGTTTTGCGTTGCTGAGTCTGTCGATCGTGTTTGCCCGCGCGGCCGAACCGGCCGCCGCCCCCTCGGCGCTGATCGTGGCGAGCGATTTGCTGCGGTTGAAACAGATCGAGTCGCCCGCGCTGTCGCCCGACGGCCGGCAGGTTGTCTACGTCGTCCGCTCGATCGAGCCGAAGCCGGACGCGAAGGACGACTGGGTCTATCACCAGCACCTCTGGCTGGCGGCGGTCGACGGCGCGAGCCCGCCACGGCAACTGACCCGCAGCGCCACGGGCAACAGCGACCCGGTGTGGAGCCCGGATGGCCGGCGGATCGCGTTTGTGCGGGGCGGGTCCGCCCCCGGCGACAAGGCGCAGATCTTCGTGATGTCGCTGGACGGCGGCGAAGCGGTGGCGTTGACCAAGACGGAATTCGGCGCGGCCAATCCCCGCTGGTCGCCCGACGGCAACCGGTTGCTCTTCTCGGCGACGCTGACTACCGCGCAGGTGCGCGACTCGCTCCAGCGGGCCGGGCGCGAGACGAAGCCGGCGTGGGCGGGGGAGCGGCCCGGCCGCGCGTTCAACGACACGGCAAACTGGGCCCTGACGGCCGGCGACAAAGCGAAGGACAAAGCGCAAAGCAAACCCGCCCCGACGGCGGCCGCGTCTCCGGACGGCCCGCTGCAGGAGCGTCGGGAATGGTTGGCGAAGAACGAGGCCGACGGTAACCCGCGCACGCTGGCCCGGCTAACCTTCCTGAACGAGACCGACCTCAGCCCGGAGCAGACGTTTGCCCAGCTCTTCGTGCAGGAGGCGAAGGAAGGGGCCGAGGCGGTGAATCTCACGCTCGGTTACAACGCCTTCACGGGCGGCGCCTGGCTCGCGGACGGAAAGCGAATCGTGTGCACCGGCGCGCGGAAGCTCGACGAACACCCGGATCGCGTGCGGGGCTTCGGGCTTTACGCGGTCGACGCGGCGGGGGGCGGCGTGACGCCGTTCCTCGTGCAGGCCGGTGCCACTTTGGACAATCCGACACCGTCCCCCGACGGCGCTTGGGTGGCGTTCACGACCACGCCGGGAGATACTCCCAGTTTTCGGCAGCCTGCGGTGGCGGTGGTGCCGGTCAGCGGGGTCGGCCCGACTACCTTGACGGCCGATCTGGACCGCACGGCGACGAATCTCCGGTGGAGCCAAGACAGCGCGGCGATCTATTTCGTGGCGGCCAACGAGGGCGCGTTTCCGCTCTACCGGGTTGCCCGCGACAAGCCGGGCGCGGTGCGGCTGACGGCCGAGAAGGATCGCGGCGTGCGGGCGTTTGAAGTCGGCGCGGAAACGCTCGTGCAGGTGCTGACTATGCCGGCCAATCCGAGCGAACTCTACACCGGGCCGTTGCCGGTGTCGGGTGAGGCGGCAGGTGCGGCGGTGACGGGACCGACGGCGCTTACGAAGCACAACAGCGCATGGCTCACGGGCAAGAAACTCAGCGTGGCCGAGGGCAACCGGATCGTGATCCGCGAAGGTCTCGCGGTGGAGTATTGGACGATGAAACCGACGGAATTTGACGCGGCGAAAAAGTATCCGCTCCTCCTGCAGATCCACGGCGGGCCGCAGGCGATGTGGGGACCGGGAGAGGAATCGATGTGGTTTGAGTTCCAGTATTTCGCGGCGCGGGGCTATGCGATCGTCTATGCGAATCCACGTGGCTCGGGTGGCTACGGGCATGATTTCCAGCGGGCCAACTACCAGAATTGGGGCGCGGGTCCGGCGAGCGACATCCTGAACGCCGTGGATTTTGCGCTGAAAGAAAAGCACGTGGACGGCGCGCGCGCGGTGCTGACCGGCGGCTCCTACGGCGGCTACATGGTCGCGTGGATCATCGCCCACGACCAGCGCTTCAAGGCGGCGGTGGCGCAGCGGGGCGTCTACCACCTGCCGACGTTTTTCGGCGAGGGGAACGCCTGGCGGCTCGTGCCCCATGCGTGGGGCGGCTACCCGTGGGAGAAAGCGACGCGGGTGCTGCTGGAGAACGATTCGCCGATCAACTACGTGGCCGACATCAAGACGCCGCTCTTGATCCAGCACGGGGACAACGACCGCCGCACGGGCTTCGTTCAGGCGGAGATGTTGCTGCGGAGCCTGAAAGTGCTCGGTCGCGACGTGGAGGCGGTGCGGTATCCGCGGGCGACCCATGAGATGAGCCGCACCGGCGAGCCGAAGCAGCGGCTCGACAGCCTCGTGCGCTACGAGGAATTTTTTCGCCGCTACATCGGGGAGAATTGAGCGGGTAAGGTTAGCGGCACTTCGTTATTACCGAGTCCCGCGCAAAATCGTGACACAGGAATCCGGAGTAGGGCGGGCTTCAGCCCGCCCTCGGCGCTCTGAAAAGGCGGACTGAAGTCCGCCCTACTCTCGGTCGTAATCATCACCGTATTTTACAACACTCAGAAGACTTTCGAGGAACGGAGGTAGAACCGGGACCTTGTAGCACCGCTGGCCAAGGGCAGCTTGCTTGAAGCCTCTGCCCTTGGCCAGCAGTGCTACAAGGTCCCGATGCTACCCGAGAAAGGCCGATTTCAGCAGTCGCGGGATTAAGCGCTGAGACGCGGAGACGCTTAGGCCGGGAGGAAGTGAATTGGCGGCGAGGGCCCGCGCTTACTTCATGATGCTGTAGAGATCGGCCTTTTCGTCGGTCCAGGGGGCGACGGTGCGGGCGGCGGGCGTCTTGTTGGCGACGGCGACGATGTCGGGGTGGGCGAGAAAGGCGCGGTTGCGCGAGACCAGCATCCACGTGGTGGAGTATTGCCACCAGTCGTCCTGGATATCGTCTTCGATGCAGACGACACCGAGGTCGAAACGGGCGGCGAGGCTCTCGACGACGGGCTCCAGTTCGAGGTAGCGGTTGGAGACGTGGATCGCGATCACGCCGTCGGGTTTCAGGTGCTTGAG
>JBDNFZ010000528.1:0-3875 GCA_041689555.1 Opitutaceae bacterium
GGTTGGAAAACCCAAGGTTCGGCCGAGTCGCTTGCCCGGCTTCACCGCCCCTTCAGCCGCATAGGTTCGGCCCAACAGGGTATTGGCCGCGCCGATTTCGCCCGAGGTCAAAAGCGCCCGGATCCGCGTGCTGCTGATCGGCTCACCGTCGAGGTTAACACGCGGTGCGCTGAAAACGCCGATCCCGGCCTTGCGCCCCTCCGCGATCAAAAGCGCCACATCACCCTTCCGCCCGCGGCCGAACCGCCAATTCTCCCCCACGTAGACGGTCGCCAACCTCGGAAGATATCGGCGCAACTCCGGCAGGAAATCCGCAGCTTCTATCGCCGCATTGGCCAATGTGAACGGCTCGACGATCACGACCTCCACCCCGAGGTCCCTCAACAGAGCGGCCTTGGTCTCCGTCTCCATGATCAACGGCGTGGGATTCTCGGGACGAAAAAGCACACTCGGATGCGGGGCAAAGGTGAGCACCGCCGCCACCCCGCCGCTCCGCCGCGCGGACTGAACCGCTGCCTCGATCACCGCGCGATGACCGAGATGCACGCCGTCGAAAATGCCGATCGCCAGGTGCACCGGACGCGGCGGGAACACCGTCTGCGCGAGCCCGCCGGTTTGCAGGGACGCGCTCACAACGCGATGCTCGGCACCACGTCACGAGGGTGGAGCAAATGCTTCTCGATCTCCGGCAACGTCAGCGCGTTGATCTGATCGAGCGTCAACGCCCGCTCGAGGGTCAATTTATCGGTTCCCGTGCGGCGGAGCGCCGCCAAGTGCCCGCCGCAACCCAGCTTTTCTCCCAGGTCATGGGCGAGCGTGCGGACATAGGTGCCCTTAGTGCACCGCACCCGGAAATCGATTTCGGGAAGGGCGAATCGCGTGATGTCCCAGCTGATGATCCGCACGAATCGCGGCTCGCGGACCACTTCCTCGCCCTTGCGCGCCAGTTTGTAGAGGGGCACGCCGTTGATCTTGATCGCGGAAAACATCGGCGGGATCTGGTATTGGTCTCCGAGCATGGTCTTGATCGCGGCCAGCACCTCGCCCTCCGGCAACGGCGGCACGGGGCGGGTCATCAAGACTTCACCGTCGGCGTCTTGGGAATTGGTGGTCACGCCGAGCTTGATCGTGCCGGTGTATTCCTTGTCGAGGCTGATGAGATACTGGGACACGGCGGTCGCCTTGCCGACCAACACAAGCAGCAATCCGGTCGCCATCGGGTCCAGCGTGCCGGCGTGACCGATGCGTTTCATCCGCAGCTTACCCCGCAACCGGGCGATCACGTCGTGGGAGGTGTGGTCCGACGGTTTGTCCACCAACAGGATTCCGTCGAGTTCTTTGGCCTGAACAAGCATGGCTTAGCGTTTGGTTTCGACCGGCGAGATCTCGGCCGAGCGCTGGGTCAGCGAGGCCACCAGCCGGGAATAAAGTTCCGCGCCGCCTGAATTAATACTGAGACCGGCCGCGCAGGCATGGCCACCGCCGCCAAACTGCGCCGCGATCCGATCGACCCGGAACGCCGGATCTTTTGCCCGCAGGCTGGCCTTGGCCGCGCCCCCCGGCCGGCCTTCGATCAGGACCCCGATCTCGACTCCTTCGATGCAGCGGGCGTAATCGACCAGTCCCTCGGCGTCATCCGCGCTGGTCCCCGTCTCCGCGAAAATGCCGTCCGGCAGAAATCCGATGCATACCTTTCCGTCGCATTCCATCTGCAGGGAAGCGAGGAACCGCTGCAACAATTGCAATTTTCCGACCGTCTCGCGCTCGTAGAGCTCGTATCCGGCCGCCGCCGGGTTTGCGCCGCGCGCCACCAGCTCTCCCGCGAGGAGGAAACACCGGCGTGACGTGGCATTGAAACGAAACTGGCCCGTATCAGTGAGAATCCCGGTATAGAGCGCCTGGGCGGCCCGCGCATCGACCGGCAACCCGGCGTCGAAAAAGACCCCGGCGAGGATCTCGCAGGTCGCGGCGGCCGAAGCATCGAAGAGGTTCACCCGCGCGTAGCCGGTATTGGAGAGATGGTGATCAACCGCCCCGAGCGGATCGGGGAACTTGGCCTTGAGCCGCTCGCCCGCCCGCGCGTGATCGGCGCAGTCGACAAAGATCACCGCCCGCTGCTCCGTGCTTCCGACCACATCGTCGGTCCGCAAAAACCGCATGTCTTTGGTCAAAAACTCAAGGCGTCGCGGAACGGGATCCGGGTTCACGCAGGTCACGTCGTGACCGAGGGCGCCAAGGACACGCGCGAGGGCGACCTGCGAGCCGATGCAGTCTCCGTCCGGCCGGGCATGACCGATGATCAAGACCGGGAGCCCGCCGATCGCGGCCCGAAGCCGGCCAAAAGTCTCCGCAAGCGTGGGGAAAAAGCGCTCCACCTTAAGGCGTCGTTTTCGGCGGGGTCGATCCCGTCGAGACCACCGCGCTGGGCGTGGCCAGCGACGGATTCTCGCGCACCATGTCATCCAGCATCTGGAGGACCTTGGCGCTGCGCGGCGTGGTCTCGTCGATGGCGTAGACCAGTTTCGGGAGAAACTTGAGCGTGATCCGGCGGGCCAGCTCTTCCCGTATTTCGCGAGCCTGCCGGCGCAGCCAAGCCATCCGGCGCAAGACGACGTCGTCATCCCCGATGATGGCGACAAACGCTTTTCCGTCGCGAAGGTCGGTGGAAATCCGCACCTCGGTCACGGTGATCGCCACCGCCTCGGTCTGATACTGCCGGCGGAGGATGCCGTTCAGCTCACGCTGAATCAGCTCGTTGATACGGACGGTGCGATTGCTCAAGGGAGGCGGGTGACGTGGGAGCGCCGTGGGGTTAGACGGCCGGCAGGGGGTGGCGCGGCCTTGAAATCAGGATACGCGCGCGGATAATCAGAGAGCCGCGCGGACCTTCTGAACTTCGAAGCACTCGATGAAATCGCCCTTCTGATAGCCGTTGAAGTCATCGAGCTTGATGCCGCATTCGAGGCCGGTGCGCACCTCGTTGGCGTCGTCCTTGAAGCGCTTGAGCGTGCCGATTTTACCCTCGTGGACAACGTCCTTGCCCCGTCGCACCCGGGCCGAAGCGTTGCGGTTGATTTTACCCTCGGTGACCAGACAGCCCGCCACAAAGCCCTTGGCGAGCGGGAACGTCGCACGGACTTCGGCCACCCCGGTTTTGGTTTCCTTAAGATCAGGATCCAACAGATCGGCCATCATCTCGCGCACCTTGTCGCCGAGTTCGTAGATGATCGCGTAGGACTCGATCCGCACGCCGTGGTGCTTGGCCAGCGGCGTTACGCCGTTTTCAAGCTTGGTATTGAAACCCACGATCACCGAACCGGCCGCACTCGCCATGAGCACGTCGTTTTTCGTGACGATGCCCACCTCGGTTGAGACGATCTCGAGCGAGACCTTGGCGCTCTTGATTCCCTCAAGGATGTTCCGGATCGCCTCCGTTGAGCCGAAGACGTCGGTCTTGATAATGACCTTGAGAATCTTCTGCTGCGTGGCGGCGATATTGGCGAACAGGGTGTCGACCGACATCTCCTTCGGTGCGGCATCCGCCGTCGCCGTGATCTTCTTCAGGCGATATTGTTCCTCTTCCGCCAGCTTTTCGGCTTCGCGGGCGTTCTTGACGACCCTGAACGTGGCTCCGCTGTCCGGGGTGCCCGTCCAACCGATCACGCGCGCAGGCGTGGAAGGCGGGGCCTCTTTGAGCGCGTTGCCCTGATCGTCAAACATCGCGCGGACCTTGGCCCAGTTGGGTCCGCAGACGATCGCGTCGCCCACCCGAAGCGTGCCGCGCTGCACAATCACCGTCGCCAAGGGGCCGCGGCCCACGTCGACCTGAGATTCGATAATCACCCCGCTGGCCTCGGCCTTGGGGTTGGCCTTCA
>JBDNFZ010000529.1:0-2603 GCA_041689555.1 Opitutaceae bacterium
CGCGCCGTCCGCTCCCGGCCGCCGCCCCGCCACCGACCCGTGGCCCGTTCGCCCGGCCGGACACGATGTCGGTTCCTACGCGGATCTTCTCCGCACCCGCGACGGCTTTCGTATCCTCGATTTCACCGCCCTCCACGCTCTGCCCGACGCCCAGTTCGATGTGATCAGCATGGTCGAGGTCATCGAGCACATCGAGTTCCCCGCCCCCGTAATCGCCCTCGTCTCCCGCTTGCTGCGCCCCGGCGGCATCTTGCTTCTCACTACCGGCAACAACGACTGCTTCGTCGCCCGCCGCGCCGGACTCGCCTACCGCTACTACTTGCCCGAGATCCACGTCGGCGTTTTCAACCCCGCTTGCCTCTCGACTCTCTATACCCGCCAGGATCTTACGCCGCACTTCGTGCGCTACTCCGGCGTCGTGCGCTTCAAGATTCTCAAAAGCCTCCTTCATCCCGGCCGCCGTCGCCTCGCGCGCTGGCTCCTCGCCTTGCCGCTCGTCGTGCGCCTCATCGACCGCGCCTACGGTGTCTCCGCAATGCCTTGCGCCATTAAGCCCGGACTCTAACCCTCTCCCCCCCATGTCTTCGCCCGCGCCCGTTTCGACTCTGGTCGTCCCCCGCACGCTCACCGTCGTCGTCCCCATTTTCAACGAGGCCGCCACCCTTCGCATCGCGCTCGACGCCCTCGTTGCCAAGTCCGTCCCCGGCTGGGACCTCGCCCTCATCTTCGTCGAAAGCAACTCCACCGACGGCTCTCGCGCCATCGTCGAGACCTACCGCGCGACCCCGCGCGTCACGCTCATCTTCGAAGACAAACCCCGCGGCAAGGGCCACGCCGTCCGCGCCGCCCTCGCCCGCGCCACCGGCGAGTTTATCCTCATCCAGGACGCCGACCTCGAATACTCCCTCGACGACTACGAAAAACTCCTTGTGCCCCTCGCCGCCGGCGAACGCACCTTCGTCCTCGGCTCCCGCCACGGCCCCGGCAGCGGTTTTTCGATGCGGAAATTCGACGACCAGCCCTTCCGCGCTTTTCTCCTCAATTCCGCTCACTGGACTTTTACCCTCCTCATCAACGCCTCCGTGTTCATCTGGCTCAAGGACCCGTTCACGATGTATAAGGTCTTCCGCCGCGACGCCCTCACCGGCCTCACGCTGAGGTGCAACCGCTTCGACTTCGACTGGGAGTTGCTCATCAAGCTCATCCGCGCCGGCCATCGCCCCGTCGAGATTCCTGTCAGCTACAACTCCCGCTCCTTCAAAGAGGGCAAAAAAATCCGCATGTTCCGCGACCCCCTCACTTGGATCGTCGCCTGGGCCAAAGCCCGCTTCGGCCCGCTTTGACCGCTCCCCTTTCCGTTCCTGCTTTCCTGATTTCCACATAATTTTTCTGTTCTTGTCCCTGTTCCCGGCCCATGTCCAAGACCCTCCTCGTCACCGGCTCCTCCGGCCTCATCGGTTCAGAGGTCTGCGTTTATTTCGCCCGCGAGCTCGGCTACACCGTCCACGGCGTGGACAACAACCAACGCGCCGTCTTCTTCGGCCCTTCCGGCGACACCCGCTGGAACCAATCCCGTCTCGCCGCCGATCTTCCCGGCTTCGTCCACCACGAACTCGACATCCGCGATCGCGCCGGCGTCCTCGCCCTCGTCAAAGCCGTCCGCCCCTCCGTTATCGTCCACACCGCCGCGCAGCCGTCCCATGACCGCGCCGCCGCTATCCCCTTCGACGACTTCGACACCAACGCCGTCGGCACCCTTAACTTTCTCGAAGCCGCCCGCCAGCACGCGCCCGAATCCCCGTTCGTCCACATGAGCACGAACAAGGTCTACGGCGACGCCCCCAACCGCATCGCCCTCACCGAGCTCGCCACCCGCTGGGACTACGCCGATCCCGCCTACGCCGAGGGCATCGCGGAAACCTTCACCATCGACCAGTCCAAGCACTCGCTCTTCGGCGCCAGCAAGGTAGCCGCCGATGTCATGGTCCAAGAATACGGCCGCTACTTCAATCTCCCCACCTGTGCCCTCCGCGGCGGCTGCCTCACCGGCCCCAATCACACCGGCGTCGAGCTCCACGGCTTTCTCAGCTACCTCGTGAAATGCAATCTCGAGGGCAAAGAATACCGCGTCTTCGGCTACAAAGGAAAACAGGTCCGCGACAACATCCACTCTCTCGACGTGGCCCGCTTCATGGCCGCCTTTGTCGCGGCTCCCCGCGCCGGAGAGGTCTACAACCTCGGCGGCGGGAAAGCCAACAGCACATCCATCCTCGAAGCCTTCAAGATCGCGGAAAAATTCACCGGCAAAGCCCAAGTCCACACCTACGTAAACGAAAACCGCGCCGGCGACCACATCTGCTACTACAGCGACCTCCGCAAAATGCGCGCCCACTATCCGGGGTGGGACATTACCCAATCCCTCGAAGAAACCATCCGCCAGATCGTCGAATCCTGGAAACACCGCAATCCCGCCTGAAGCGGCGCCAGGCCGTTTGACATGGCGGCCGGGACCTCCGGGCCCGGCCGCTGTTTTCCCCGGCACAACCTACGTCGCCCTGCGGTCTCTCCCTTCCTTCTTCCCCGCCCATGCACCTCCGCCCCCC
>JBDNFZ010000530.1:0-2971 GCA_041689555.1 Opitutaceae bacterium
AGGCGCTGATCGTCGGCGACCGCTTCGGCCATCTGGCCGGCGGCCGATTGAAGCTCTTTGCCGATCGCGCCGCCTTCATTGGCGATCCGGTGAGCGGTGCGGCTTCCGAAATCGCCTTCTGGAATTCCCTCGCGTCGAAAACCCCGTCTCCACCCCGCGCATGAGCCTTTCGAGAGCTAATAATCCATCCTCCCCGGTTCTCTCGGTTGCGCGTAGTTAGAGCGGCGCTGCCGTTCGCCGCACGGGGATTACCCGTCGCGACCGCGTCCCGGCGAAACCTACCGTAACAATCCGCACCACGGTCGCTTGCTTCTCCCTCGACAAGTTTTGCGGTCCCGGGGAATAACCGGCGGAGAAAATCATCTTATACACGAGTCCATGAGCTTTTTCCGCGTTCTCTTTTGTTCAAGTGCCGCCTTGGCGCTGAGTTTGTCGCTCGGCGGCTGCATGAGCGTCTCCCCGGAGCGACAACGCCTCGTCTCGCGGCCCGGCATGGTTTTCTCCGACGCGCCGCACTTGTCGAACCGCAGTGCGCTCTCCGCGCAGATCGAGCCGGGGCGCGCGGCCGGGGGCGCGCAGGCGGCGGGCTGCACCGCCTGCCGATGAAACGCCTCCTGATCGGCTTCTTTCTCGGCGCTTTTTTCGGGGCGCGCGCGGCCGAACCCGAAAAACGTCTTCTCGGTGCGATGCCCGCGGCCGAATTCGAGGCCGAGGTTCTCCAAGCTTCGGACATCACGCTCACGCAGGCCGCCGGCACGCTGCGGCTCAACCGGGGCGCAACCGAGGCCGCTCTCACGCTCGGTTTCGGGACGCTCGCGATCGACTATGCGCCGGTAGCGTTCGACTTGTTCGGCAGCGCGCGCGGGCGGAAGGAAACCGCGCTCTCCGCGCAGCTCGCTCTGCGCCACCGGGCCGGGCCTCGACTGGAACTGCTCGGTAGCCTCGGTGCGCGCGACGGCTTTGACTCTTTTCGTGCACTCTGGCTCGACGAGTATTTTCGCCAGCGCTTCGAGGGTCGGCCCGGCTACCGGAGCGCGCAGCCACGAGGCGCTGCCTTCTCCGGCGGAGCGCGCTGGGAGTATCAGCTGGCCTCCGGTTTCGTGCAGCTCGGCTACGCGCGGTCGCAGGACGACGTCGCGCCGGGTTATGAGATCGATTTCACGGGCCTACGCCGCGGCGCGGAGACGCTCGTCACCGATACGGTCACGCTGGGTTTCGAGAATGTCCTCACGGAACGTCTCCGCACGCGCGTCGAGCTGCGCGTGGCCACCACCTCGGAGCGCGAGCCGCGCTACGGCGCCGAAATTTCCGCCCGCTATGCGCTGGGCGAACGCTGGATTGTGCGTGCCGACGCGGGCGCGAGCGACGAGCGACCGACCTTTCGCGCGCAGTATGGCGGCGCGGAGCTGGAATTCTCCGCGACAGAGACGTTTGCGATTTTCTTCGGCGCGCAGCTCTACCGCGACACCGGCGAAATAGAAAACGCCCTCCTCTTCACCAGCGCCGCGCCCGGCTGCGCTCGCGCCGCGCCGATCTCGGCCTGCGCCGCGACGGCGAACGTCTGTCGTGGCGTGTCTCCGTCGGCAGGGTGGCGGGCGACTTCGCGGCGACCAACCGTAACACCGATTTTTTTCAAAATCTCTACCGCGATCGCTCGTGGCTCGCCCTGCGCGCCGCCGCCTCGTGGAAATTCTAAACGCCTCCCTTCCCTCCCTCCATGCCTCGCTCCCGCTCCCGCTTCTCCCTCATCGTTCTCACCACCCTCGCATTCGCCGCCGCTCCCGCCCGCGCCGCGATCTATCGCACGGGTGAAGTCGTGCAGAATTTTACCCTGACCGACCGCACGACCGGCCGCCCGGTCAACCTCACCGACATGACGGGGAAGATCGTTTTCCTCGAGTGGTTCGCGTGGTGGTGCCCGTTTTGCCAGGCGGCCGCGTCACAGGTGCGCCCCGGCATCGTGGACTACTACAACTCCCGTGGCGGCAATCCCGCGGGTCTTCCCGTGCTCCACGTCTCGCTCAATCTCCAATCGGGCCAGGAGGCGGACACGCAGCGCTTCATCAACACCTACGGCCTCGGCCAGATCCTCAATGATTTCAACCGCGCGGTGGCCGATCGCTTCCAAGTCGGCGGGCAGCCGATTTTCGCGATCATCAACGGCGTTCCCGGCTCCGCCAGCCACAAACAATGGGAACTCGTTTTCACCCGGCTCGGCTTCGGCACCACGCAGGCTCCGATCACGGATTTCCGCCGTGCGATCGACGGCATCCGCGCCCCCGCAGCCGTCGCGCCCCCCGTCGTGTCCCCTCCGGTCGTCGTCCCTCCGATCGTGCTGCCTCCGGCCGCACTGACCGCGCCGCTGCTCGCCGCGGGCCCGCGCGATCTCACCGTGCGCCCGGGCCAGCTCGCGCAGTTCTTCGCCGTCAACACCGGAGGCACCGCCGCACACCAGTGGCGACGCGACGGGGTGATCGTCCCCGGAGCCACGGGGCCGGTGCTCACCCTCGCCAACGCCGGCCCCGCCGAGGCCGGTCGCTACACCGTCACGCTCACCAACGCCACCGGCAGCGTCACGAGCGCCGTCGCGACCCTGGCCGTCGATGCCGCCGCCGCTTCGAGCCTCGCCAATGTCGCCACGCGTGCCACGGCCGGCTCCGGCGCGGAGTCGCTCATCCCCGGCTTCGTGATCGTCGGCGGACCGAAAACCGTGCTCGTGCGCGCCGCTGGCCCGGCGCTCGCCGCCTTCGGGGTCACGGGGGCGCTCGCCGATCCGCGCCTCGAACTCTTCTCCGGAGAAACCGTGATCGCCGCCAACGACGATTGGTCCGCCTCGGCCAACGCCTCCGACATCGCCGCAAACGCCGCCCGCCTCGGCGCCTTCGCCTTCACCCCCGGCACGCGCGACGCCGCGCTTCTCGCGACTCTCGCCCCCGGCGCCTACACCGCGCGTGCCGGCGGAGCCGGCACC
>JBDNFZ010000531.1:0-3933 GCA_041689555.1 Opitutaceae bacterium
TTCCCGCCCGCCACCACAAGGTCCACCGGATTCCCTCCCACCTCGTGCGCCAAGAGTCGTTCGTCGCGGTGCCGCAGCAGAATCAGGTCCGCCCGTCGCCCGCCTTCGATCGTCCCGCGGTCGCCCAAGCCCAACACCGCCGCCGCGTTCACCGTCGTCGCGACGATCGCCTCCGCCACCGTCAGGCCGCTCTTCCGCACCGCCAGCGCGATCACGAAAGGCATCGCGTGCGTCGGCGCCGTCGCCACCCCGTAGTCGCTCGCCAGCGCGACCAATCCGCCGCTCTCCGCAAACGCCCCCGCCCTCCCGAAACGCCCGCCCGCGTGAAAACTCGCCGCCGGTGTGAACACCCCCACCGTATCGCTCGCCGCCAAAGCGAGGAGATCCGCCTTCGAGGCGTTTTCCAGATGATCGACGCTGCGCAGGTGCAACCGTAGCGCCTCCGCGATCATCCCCGTCGCGCCCGCCGAATCCTCACTCACGCGCAGCGGCAACCCGTGCTTCCCCGCCCGCTCAAACAGCCGCAAGCACGCCTCCAACGGCCATGCGTCCGCGCCGCACACCGCGTCCACCGTCACGCCGGGAAACTCGTGCCACACCGCCGGCAACACTTCCCGCACCACCGTCCGCGTAAACGCCGCCACGTCTCCGTCCACCGTCTGCCCCAGCAGCGCCGTCGGCACCACCGTCCCGGCAAACTCCTGCGCCGCCCGCGTGATCGCATGCAGCATCTTCGTCTCGCCCTCGATGGTCAGCCCGTAACCGCTCTTCACTTCCATCGTCGTCGTGCCGCCGCGCAGCATCAGGTCCAGCCGCGTCCGCAGCCCCGCCGCGAGTTGCTTCCGCGTCGCCTCTTTCACCGCACGCACCGTCGCCGGGATGCCGCCGCCTTTCTTCAAAATCTCCGTCGGGGCCACGCCGGCCAGCTCCTGTTCCCAATCCGCCAACCGATCCCCCGCCCAGCACGCGTGCGTGTGGCAATCGACGAAACCCGGCATGAGCACGCGCCCGTCGGCCTCGATCACTTCCGCATCCGCCGGCACCGCCAGCTCCGGCCCCACCGCCGCGATCTTCCCGTCCCTGATGAGCACGTCGCCGCGCGCGATCACCCCCAGTTCCTTGAGCGCCGCGCCCCGCCGCGCTTTTCCGCCGCCCGGCAGCGTGACAACGCCCTCCTTCGGCGGCGCGAGGGTCAAAATGCGGGCGTGACGAATCAGCAAATGCATCCCGCCACGCTTCACGGTCTTTCCCGTCCGCGCAAGCCGCACGCCGCACACCCCTTCGCCGGCTCTCTCGGGCAAGAACGCCTCACCCCCAACCCGGCGCTTGCGATTTCCTTCCCGCCGTCGCACCAGATCATGGCGCGCCGCCGCGCTTCGTATGAGTGTCACCCCGCTCGCCTTCACCGAACTTCCTCCCGCCGAGATGCGCGCCCGCGCCGCCGCGTTTGCCGAGCAACTCTCCCGTCGCCGCACGGTGCGCGAGTTTTCCGACCGCCCCGTCCCGCGCGGGATCATCGCCGAGTGTGTGCGCGCCGCCGGCTCCGCCCCGAGCGGCGCCAACCTCCAGCCGTGGCACTTCGTCGTCATCGGTGATCCCGCCGTCAAACATACCCTGCGCCTCGCCGCCGAAGCGGAAGAACGCGAATTCTATTCCGGCCGCGCCCCCGACGCCTGGCTCGCCGCCCTCGCTCCGCTCGGCACCGGTCCCGACAAACCGTTTCTCGACACCGCCCCGTGGTTGATCGCCGTCTTCGCGCAACACGCCGTCGCCGACCCGCACGGCGCGACGCGCCCGACCTACTACCCCAGGGAATCCGTCGGTATCGCCTGCGGTTTTCTGATCGCCGCGCTCCACGACGCCGGGCTCGCCACGCTCACGCACACGCCGAGCCCGATGCATTTCCTCAACCACATCCTCGGCCGTCCGCCCGCCGAGAAACCGTTTCTCCTCCTCGTCACCGGCTACCCGGCCCCGGGCGCGACCGTGCCGACGATGGCGCTCCAAAAAAAATCACCCGCCGATATCTGCACGTGGATTTGACGCACCGCCGCCGGGCCAGTGGCAATTTCCGTTTGCCCACTCCCGCCAAATCGGCCCAAACGCCCGGTTCCCCCGCCCGCGTCCCGCGCTCCCCGCCTCTTTTTTTCAACCATGACCACCTCCTCCACCCGCCTCCTCCTCGCCCTCGCCGGCGTTTTCCTCGCCTCCGCCCTCTCCGCCCAGGTTGCCGACGTGCCCTACGGCGCGCCCATCCCGCTCGCCGAGGCCAAGCGCGCCCTCGCCGCCGCCCGGGTCGAGGCCATCAAAAATAAATGGAACGTCGCCATCACTATCGTGGACAACGGCGGCCACCTCGTCGCCTTCGAGCGCATGGACACCACGCAAACCGGCAGCATCGAAATTTCCCTAGAAAAAGCCCGCACCGCCGCCGCGTTCCGCCGCCCGACCAAAATGTTTCAGGACACCCTCGCCGCCGGCGGCGAGGGCCTCCGCGTCTTAAAGGCCCCCGGAGTTCTCCCGATCGAGGGCGGCGTTCCGCTCATCGTCGGCGGAAAAATCGTCGGCGCCATCGGCGTCTCCGGCGTGACCTCCGCGCAAGACGGCCAGATCGCCGCCGCCGGCGCCGCCGCCCTCAAGTGACCCGCTCCGCAAGCCGGCCGCAAACGCGATGGCGACCGCGAGGGCGTCAGGGCTTGGCCGGCGCCGCGCGGCGGAGCGGAAGCGGAAGCGTGACGATATCGGCGTGATCCCGCCGGGTCACAGCAGCGGCGCGACAGCGCGGGCGCCCAGGGGTTTGGTGAAGGCGTGGAGTTGCCGCCCGCTTTCGTCGAGGTGGCGCAGGAGAAGCCGGCGCGGGTTGATTTGCAGGTGGCTGAAACCAAAGACGGATTGGACGAAGCGTCCGCGCGCGCTCGGCACGACCTCGTAGAGATCGGCGCCGCCGCCTCCGGAAATCACGAAGGACGTCGCGAGTCCCTCGAGTTCGAGGTGCTGGAGATCGTGATCGTGTCCGCAGAGATAAAGCGGCACCGCGTGGCGCTCGAGGCGCGGCGCGAGCTCCGCGATGAGGGCGGGTTCGTCGCCGTGGCGGCCGTTGTTGTAGATCGGGTGATGGCCCACGCAGATGGTCCAAGGGGCGCGGGGCCGGGCGAACTCGGCATCGAGCCACGCCCACTGGGCGGCCTCCTCGGCGGCGGTGAGGCAGGGTTGCGGCAGGCCGGTCTTTTTGCTTTTGCCGCCGCTGACGGGTCGCAGGTTGGTATCGAGAAACAGGAAGGTCACGAGCGGCGCTTTCTCCGGGTAGTCGCGGCGATACCACTTGTGCGGCAGGGTCCAGCGGGTGCCGGGCTGCCGGGCATAGGCGAGTTGGTCCTGTTCGCCGCCGGGCTGGTCGTGATAGTCGTGGTTGCCGAGCACGGCGGGACACGGACCGGGGAACAGCGCGGGCGGGTAGATATCCTCGAAGCCCTCGCGCCAGCGCGGTGACTGCAACCCGCCGGGCATGGGGCCGTAGAAATTATCGCCGAGCAGCAAGAGACCCTCGGGATGCAATTGCAGGCGGCCGACGTAGTCGCGCAAGCCGGCGGCGACCCGGGATTGGGCGGGTTTGCGGCTACCGTAGTCGCCGAGCATGAGCCAATGGAGATCGTCGGGCTCGGCGAGGAGATCGGCGGCGCGGGCGATGAGGCGACCGTGGACGTTGAGCGCCAAGGCGGCGCTGGAGCAGAACAGCGTGCGGAGCATGCGCCGCCGCGTCCAAAGCTCGGGTGGGTTGGAATTTTCGTCGGGCATGGGAAATGGGGGCGCGGACAATTTGTCGCTGGACGGGCAAGGCGAGGAAGACGGTGACGATCCTGCGCTCGTGGTGACGGGGTTTGGACGGGAATCGGCGCAGGGGTCGGGCGGGACAACAGGCGGCGGTGAAAAAAA
>JBDNFZ010000532.1:0-3686 GCA_041689555.1 Opitutaceae bacterium
AGCTGGACCTTGGTTGGATAACCCATACTTGACATCTAGATATATAACTAGATGCTTGTCCAATCAAAAAATGCGTCCAAAAAATGGCTCTTCTCGCTTCTAACGGTAGGCGTCTAGTCAGGGCCAAACTCCAGGGCGCGCGCAAGCGCGCTGGCCTGCGGTGCTCTGATATTCGGACAGGCTCTCTGGCGGAGAAATGCAGTCGGATTTGACCGCGTTTCCAAGCGAAGCGACATCAGCCAATACACGAACCACACGAAACTAATACCTTGCCCGCTCCCGTCGCCATCGGGATCGGTTCACTGAAAAAGGCAGAGATTTTTTCTCGAAGCGGAAGCGATCCTTATCTGATTTTCGTGTATTTTGTGTGTTTTGTGGTGACCTCTTTTCCATCGTCCCAGCTAAGTCTTTCGTGCGCGCCCCCGTGGCTGCGGCATCTCGCCGCCCTTCTACGCCTCACGTTCCCTCACCGCCGCTCAGGGCGGGGCCTTGCTCGCACGCCGCCGGTAACTTAATGCCTTCCCCCTCGTCTATCCCCTACCCGTGAATTCCCCAAAAAACTACCTCCTCGTCATCCTCGCCTGCACCACCCTCGGCGGCGCCGCCTACGCGTGGAAACAGTATCAGGAACTCATCGCCCTCCGCGCCGCCGCCCTCGGCTCCGACGAACGCTCCGATCTCCAAAAACGCCTTTGGGCCGCCGAAAAACGCGCCAAGGACCTCGCCGATCAACTCGCCGCCGCCCGCAGCCGCGTCGGCGGCGACGAAGCCCTCGCTGAAAACGGCGAACCGGCGGACCCCGCCGCCTCCGGCCGTGGCGACCGGCGCACCCGCAACCCGGGCGGACCCGGTGGCTTTGGCAACGTCCTCAACGCTCTTCAAAAACCCGAAACCCAGCGTCTCATCGCCCTCCAGCAAAAAGCCCAGCTCGATTCCCGCTACGCGGCCCTCTTCAAAGGACTCAATCTTTCCCCCGCCCAACTCGAAAAATTCAAAAACCTCCTCGTCGAGCGCCAGACGTCGATGATGGACGTGATGACCGCCGCCCGCGAGCAGGGCGTCGACCCCCGCGCCGATCCCCAGGGCTTCCGCCAGCTCGTCGCCGGCACCCAAGCCGAGATCGACGCCAGCATCAAAACCGCCCTCGGCGACACTGCTTACGCCCAATACAAAGACTTCGAAAAGACCATGCCGCAGCGCGCCACGACCGATCAACTCGGCCAACGCCTCAGCTACACCTCGACTCCCCTCACCGCCGAGCAATCTGCCTCCATGGTGAAGATTCTCGCCCAGAACGCGCCGGCGACCCGCCAACCGGGTGCCGCCGGGACCACCGGCGCAACGGGCACCGTCGCCGACAGTGGCGGCGGGCGCGGCGGCCCCGGCGTCAGCATGATCGGCGGAATGTTCGGCGCTCTCGGCGGTCAGGGCGGCGGCACGACGGCCAACAGCCCGATCACCGACGCCACCGTAAACCTCGCCCAAGGCGTCCTCAGCGGACCCCAAGTCGACGCCCTGAAACAACTCCAGCAGGAGCAACTCGCGCAGCAGAAGCTCGGCCAGACTTTCCGCGAAACCATGGGCGGAAACGCCGGGACCACGCCCGCGACCCCTGCTACGCCCGCCACCGGCAAGAAGAAGGGCGGCTGACGCCTCCGCGGGACCGAACCCCGGGGCGGCCGCCGACTTCGCGTGATTAGCGGTGTGTCTGCGTTCCTCGCCGCACTCTTCGCGGGGTGCATCTGCCGGTTGGCGGTAGGCCAGCTCGCTTGCGAGCGCTCCGGTCGCCGAGCGCTCGCAAGCGAGCTGCCTACGGATGCAGATGCGATGCTTCGTTCAACTCGGAGATGCTCCCTCTTCGCGTCATCCGCGAATTTTCACTTGTCGCGGTTTTTCCCGGCCCGCACGTTCGGCGCGATCCGCCTCCGCGCATCGCTCAACCTATCCGCCCATGATCGTCACCACCGCGCAGCTTTTTAAGCACGCCTACGGCAAATACGCCGTCGGCGCCTACAACATCAACAACGCCGAGCAGGCGATGGGCCTCTTCCGCGGCGCCGTCGATTCCCAAGCCCCGTTCATCATCCAGATTTCCAAGGGAGCGCGCGCCTACACCGACAAGCGCATGCTCGAGGCCATCATCCGCGCCGCCGGCGACATTTTCCCCGAGGCCATCTACGCCGTCCACCTCGACCACGGCGACGAGCAGACCTGCTACGAGTGCATCGATTCCGGCTTCTTCAGTTCCGTGATGATCGATGCCTCCCACGATCCTTTTGACCAAAACGTCGCGATCACCAAACGCGTCGTGGACAAAGCCCACGCCAAGGGCATCTCCGTCGAGGCCGAACTCGGCATGCTCGGCGGCGTCGAGGAAGACATCAGCGTCGACGAGGGTAACGCCTGTCTCACCGATCCCGTCGAGGCCGAGGATTTCGTCAAAAAGACCGGCTGCGATTCCCTCGCCTGCGCGATCGGCACCAGCCACGGCGCCTTCAAATTCAAGGGCAAGCAATCCCTCCACTTCGACGTGCTGACCAAGATCCAAGCCCGCATGCCCGGCTACCCGCTCGTGATGCACGGCTCCTCCTCCGTCCCCGCCGACGAGGTCGCCCGCATCAACGCCGCCGGCGGCACCATCGCCGGTTCCATGGGCGTCGATCCCAACGAGTATCTTCCCGCCGCCAAGCTCGGCGTCACCAAGGTCAACATCGATACCGACGGCCGCCTCGTCTGGACCCGCGTCCACCGCGAGTTCTTCCGCGACAAGCCCTCCGATTTCGACTTCCGCCCGCCCGGCAAGATTTTCATCGTGGAATACGCGAAGTTCATCGCCTCCCGCAACGTCCTCCTCGGCAGCGCCGGCCAATTGGCCGACCTCCGCAAATCCCTCGGCAAGTAACTCCTCGCGCCTTTTCGAGCACTCCCCCGCCGGCGCGACGTCACCGTCCGCCGGCTTTTTTGCGCCCGCACTTTCACTCGTCCTGCTTCCGCCGATCCGATTCTTCCGTGTCTTCCGTGGGCACTTCTCCTTCAATCCGCGATCGCTTATACGAATCCTTTTCCTAAACGGCCGACCGCTGCAGTCCGCTGAAAGTTCACCAGCTTTTAGAAAATTCCTTTGTCGGAATTGCATCTCCGATCAGCCCGCCTTCATTCTCGGACAATGTCGGTCTCCCACGGCTCCCCTACGCGCTCCCTTCTCCCCGTTTTTGTCGCGCTCGCTTTAATCGTCCCCGCCTTCGCGGCCAAGCCCGTCGACTTCAGTCGGGAAATAAAGCCGATCCTCTCCGACAATTGCTACAACTGCCACGGCCCCGACGCAGGCTCCCGCAAGGCCGGCCTCCGTCTCGATCTGCACGAGCCCGCCCTCGCCGGCGGCCGCTCCGGTTTCCCCTCCATCGTCCCCGGCAAACCCGAAGAGAGCGAACTCATCGCCCGCATCTTCAGCACGGACCCCGAGGAGATCATGCCTTCGCCCGACGACCACAAGACCCTCACCGCCGCGCAAAAAGAACTCCTCCGCCGCTGGGTCGCAGAGGGTGCACCTTGGGGCGAGCACTGGGCCTTCAGCCCGCCCGTCCGTCCCTCGATTCCGGCCTCCGGCTCTCAACTCTCAACTCCCAGCTCTCAGCTTTCCCCCAACCCCATCGACGCCTTCATCCGCGCCCGCCTCGCCGCCGAGA
>JBDNFZ010000533.1:0-2184 GCA_041689555.1 Opitutaceae bacterium
GGGAGTCACGGCGAGATCGTCGATGCGCCAGTTGGCGGTGCTCACCCCGGCGTTGCCCGCACCGCCGTAGCCGTAGAGGCGGAAGGTGACCGGCGCGGCGGCGGCGCTCACCACGGGAAGGATGGTGGGCGTGATAAGCGTCCAGGTGCTGTTGTTGGCGAGCGGGCCGGCGGCGAGGAGCGCGGGCTCGGCGACGCCGTTGACGGCGAAGAGGGCGTAGGCCTGCGGACCGGTGCCGGTGCTGCGCGCGCCGAAGCTCAGGCCGGAGACGACGAGCTGGCGACCGGCGGCGGGGGCGAGCGTGAATTCGAAAAACGCCGAGCCGCCCTCCGCGAGGTTAAGCGGACCGATGCGCGCGGCGGCACCGGCGTTGGCCGCGCCGGAGACGCCGGCATAGCCGCCGGAGACGGAGACGGCGGTGAGCGTGGCGGTGGTGCCGTTGTTGTTGCGCTGGACAACCGCGCCGCCCGCGACATCGGCGGGCAGGCCGCTCTTCGGCGTGGCGGCGACGAAATCCCACTGCACCGGCGCGGGGGGCGTGATCGTGATGTTGAGGGCGATCGCGGCGCTGGTGACGGTGCCGAGGGCGTTGGTGACGACGACATCGTAGCTGCCGGAATCGGCGGCCTGCGCGGCGGGCAACACGAGCGTGGCGGTGGTGGCGCTGGCGTTGCCGGTGAGCGCGACGCCGGCCCTGCGCCATTGAAACGTGAAGGGCGCGGTGCCGCTGGCGACGACGGCGAGGGTCGCGGTGGTCCCGGGGGCAAACGTCGAGGCGACGGGCGCGCTCACGACGGCGGGCGCGGCGGGCGTGACGGTGAGGAGCGCGGCGGCGCTGGTGACGGTGCCGACGGAGTTGGTGATGACGACGTCGTAGAGCGCGGCGTCGGCGGCCTGGGCGTTGGCGAGGGAGAGCGCGGGGGTGGCGGCGGTGGGATTGCCGGTGATGGCGACGCCGGCCTTGCGCCATTGGTAGGCGAGCGTGGGCGAGCCGCCCGCGACGACGGCGAGGGTGGCGGCGGTGCCGGCGGAGACGGTGCGCGACGGCGGCGCGGTCACGATCACGGGCGGCAGACCGGTGATGACGAGCGACGCGGCGACGCTGGTGACGGAGCCGAGGGCGTTGCGGACGACGACGGTGTAGTTGCCCGCATCGATCGCGGTGAGCGCGCCGAGGGCGAGCGTCGCGGCGGTGCCGGTCGGCAGCACGATGTCGTCGCGCGACCATTGGTAGGTGAGCGTGGGATCGCCGGCGGCGGTGACGGTGAACGTGGCCGAGCCGCCGACCGCGGACGTCTGCGCGGCGGGCTGCGTCGTGATCGCGGGCGCGCCGGCGACCGGGCCGCCCTCGGCGCGGGCGCGGAGCGCGGCGGCGACCGTGGCGGGGAGCTCGGTGAAAAACGTGTAGCCGGTGTCGGTCTCGATCTGGCCGGCGGTGGTGATGTAGTTCTGCCACGGCACGCTGCGGACGCCGGCGATGTTGGGGATCTTGATCGCGATCACGCGGGTGGCGGCGGTGATGCGGGAGAGCGCGGAGCCGGGGCCGACGGGGACGACGACGGCGACTTTCCAGGTGAAACCGGCGACGGCGACGCCGCTGGCGATCGTGATGCCGGAGAATCCGCTCGGGCCGGAGATGATGAGGAGCTCGTTGCCGGCAGCGGCGAGGGTGCGGCACTCGCTCTCGAAATTCGCCCACACGCCCTGGTTGTTATCGGGCGCCTGGGGAATCATGTTGGTCATGAAAAACGTGGCCTCGTTGTCGGCGACGGTCACGGTGCGGTCGCCCGAGGGGCACATGTGGCCGCGGTCGAAACCGGAGCCGGAGTAGTCCGTCGTGAGGACTTGGTAAAAGCCCGCGGGCAAGGTGGTGTCTTGGAAAAAACTGTCGGAACGGCCGGAGGAACCGGTGTCGGCGGTCGTGAGATTCCAACTTACCCAGTTGGGCTCGCGGGTGGTGTTGTTGTAGGAAAGCGAGTATTGCGGCCGGGCGATGAGGTAGTTGGTGGTCGCGGAGGCGACGGGAGTCGCGCCGCTGGGGTTGCCGAGCTGGGCTTGGAGGCCGGCGCCGATCGCGGCGCGGGCGACGCCGGCGAGCTGGAGGCCGGCGAGGACGAGCAGGAGGGCGCGGCGGGGAAACGTCATGGGCAAGAAGGTGCGACGAGCGCGGCGCGAAAGGCAACC
>JBDNFZ010000534.1:0-2495 GCA_041689555.1 Opitutaceae bacterium
ACGCGAGCTGCCTACAGAAGCCGCGGCGATCCGCCGCCAACTCGGAGATGCGCTCGGGAAACCTCCTCACCGCCGATACCGCGCGCGATATTCGCGGGGCGGTTCGCCCATGATGCGGCGGAATTCTTTCGCGAAGTGGCTTTGGTCGGCGAAGCCGTAGGCGCTGGCGACCTCGGCCAGCGATTTTTTGGAAAACACCAGCGCGCTGCAGCTCATGCGCACCCGCATCTGGCGCACGTAGTCGTGCGGCGAACTCTGGTAGGTCGCACGGAACTGCCGCTCGAAGACCCGCAACGACAGCCCGCAGGCCGTGGCCATATCGTGGTTCGTGATGTGCTCGGCGTAACCCTGGCTCACAAAGCGGATCGCCCCGCTCAAGGGCGAATCCGCTGGGGCTCCCGCGCTCGGCGGCGTGGCGAGCGGCCGGGTGACCCCGGCGTTGCCGACGACATTGCCCTTGGCGTCGTGCAGCGGGATTTTCGAGGTCACGCACCAACGCGCCGTATGGTCGAAGCGGCCGACAAGTTCCACGCGCGAAAGGATGCGTTCGCCGCGCAGCACGCGCTCGTCGTCGATCCGATACTGGTTGGCGAGCGCCTCGCCGCAGAGGTCGTAGTCGTTGTGGCCGATGACTTCCTCGCGGGTCTTGATGCCGAAATTGAGGAGGAAGGAGACGTTCACCCACTGATAAGTCCCGGCGACGTCCTTCATCCAGAGCGGCGCGTCCTCCAGGTAGTCGAACAACTCGATCACCTCGGGCGCCGCCGCCCCGATCCGCCGCAGGCTTGCGCGGAGTGTCAGGTCGGGCGAAAGGCGTTTCATGCCCGGAGAGGACACGGGAAAAGCGCGCCGCCGCAAGCGGGAGGATGATCGCGCCTGACGCGCAAGCGGCGGAACGGTTCGGAATCGCCGATAGGCTACGTCGGATACTCCCAGCCCTTACGATACGGCCGGCGCAGGAGAGCGTTGGCCGCCGGGTCTCCGACGATCGTCTCCGTCGCCCCGTCCCACTCGACGCTGCGGCCGAGCTTCATACTGATCATCCCCAGCAGCGAACAGTTCGTCGAATGATGGCCGGCCTCGATGTCGGACACGGGACGACGGCCCTTCTGGATCGCGTCGAGGAAGTCCACCCACAGCTCGCGGATGTTTTGGCTGTCGGGCTGGTTGACCGTGGCGTCAACGTGCAACACCGGCTCTTTTTCGTCGGCGGGGTGGAACGTCCAGCCGCCGCGCCAACCGAGCCGGAAGACGCCTTTGGTCCCGTAGAAATAGCAGCCGACCGCCTCGCCTTTGTCCACGGGGTTGCCGCCGAAAGCGCGCGATTCCCAAGCCATGGAAAACTTTTCGAACTCGAAGTTCACGAGCTGGTGGTCCGGCGCGTCGCTGGTCTGCGCATCGGCCGTGAGCACGGGCGGGCCCTTGACCGGGCGGCCGCCGGTGGAGAAGACGCGCTTCGGCCATTTCTCGTCGGTGATCCATAGAACCTGGTCGAACCAGTGGATGCCCCAGTCGCCGAGCGTGCCGTTGGCGTAGTCGAGATATTGGCGGAAGCCGCGCGGATGGATGCCGCGGTTGTTGGCGGTGCCGTTGAAGGGCCGCAGCGGCGCGGGCCCGCACCAGGCGTCCCAATCGAGCCCGGCCGGAACCGGCTGGGTCGGCAACGGCTGCTCCGGGCCCGTGCCGCCGGAGTTGACGAAACAGCGCATCATGCCGATCTGCCCGACCTTGCCGGAGCGGATAAACTCGCGTGCCGAGAGCGAGTGAGGCGAGGCGCGGCGGTGCGTGCCGACCTGGACGACTCGGTCCGCCGCGCGCGCGGCCCGGACCATCGCCTGACCCTCGGCGATGGTATGCGCGATCGGTTTCTCGACGTAAACGTGCGCGCCGGCCTTAACCGCCGCGATGGTCGGCAGGGCATGCCAGTGGTCGGGCGTGGCGACGATCACGATCTCCGGTTTCTCCTTGGCGAGGAGTTCGCGGTAGTCGCGGTAAGCGCGCGGTCGGTCGCCGGTGAGGGGGGTCATCTTCTCCACCGTCTTCGCTACCTGCCGATCATCGACATCGCAGAGCCCGACGATCTCGCAACGCCCGCTCATCATCGCCTCGCCGAGGATGTTGCCGCCCCACCAACCGCAGCCGACGAGCGCGGTGCGGTAACGGCGGCCATATTTCTCGGCGGCGTCGGTCTTGATCGAAAAAGCCGCGAGCGTGCCCGCAGCGGCGGCGGTGTGGAGGAAGGAGCGACGATTCATGGGTGATAGGGGCGGGCAGAACGATGAAGGATCCCGGGGAGACTGCACCGTGGCGATCATCACGACCCTCCACAATGACCATTCCGTTTCGGCGGTCGGTCGATTTTCCCGACCGTCGGACGACTTTTCCCGGCTTTTTAATCCGGCATTACGCCTGCTTTCCCGCGTGCCATGGACCCGGTGCGGTCAGGCGCAAATCGTGTCCGGTGAAAGCTTGGTTTCGGTCCTAAAAAACGCAGA
>JBDNFZ010000535.1:0-1404 GCA_041689555.1 Opitutaceae bacterium
AAGATTCAGGCGATCAAGGCCGACGCCCGCGGCTTCCGCCGCTTCGAAAACTACCGCGCACGCATTCTCTTCTTCTGCGGGAAACTCGACCTTGTCCCTCATTTTTCTCTAGCTGCTATCCACCCTGTTCCGTGAAGAACCGATCGCGGCGGTCAGAACTGCGAGGGCGAGGCGGGCGGACGGGCGCATGATGCGCGGAAGTTGGCGGGCCGCAGGGGCGGAGACAATGCGCAACCTCGGGAAGTTGGCGGATAGGGGCAACGTCCCGTAAAATTTGGACTTTGAGACGCGGTTGTAAAATTCGAGTTAACCGCGAATGGACGCAGAGAGACGCGAATTAAACGCTGATCCGCCTCGGCCCGGTCCTTGCATCGGCCAATGATCGGATCTCGGGGCAAAAACCTCTCCCTCTGCTCCGATATTCGCGTGTATTCGTGTCCATTCACGGTTTTCAACCGCTGGTTGCCGATCGGGGAAAGTCCATTTCTTACGGGACTTTGGTATGAGGGCAGGGGCTATGGAAATCAGGGGATCGGGAAAGGTCGCAACCGACCGGGAAAAATGAAAAGGCCCCGACGGTATCGTCGGACTCTCGAAGCGGATTGCGCCTACCTCGCGGCGGCTTCGGCGGCGGCGAGGAGTTGGGCGGCGGGGACGCGGACTTTGTAATCCGGATTGGAGAAGGCGAAACGGATGACCCGGTCGCGGCCGATCACGTAGGCGGTGGGCACGGGGAGCCAGCGGGCCTCGGGCTCGCCGGGGACGTGCGCGAGCTCGACTTTGAAGCCGGCGTATTTTTTGGCGGTGGCGGGGTCGACGCGGAAGGCGACATGATATGCGTCGGCGGCGACCATGTCGGGGTCGGAGAGGAGGCGGTAGGCCACGTGGTTTTTCTCGGCGGCGGGGGCGAGGCCGGCCGGAGTATCGGTGCCAATGGCGATGATCCGGTAGGCGAGGGCGGCGAACTTGGGCTCGAACTCGGCGAGTTCCCCGAGCTCGCGGTTGCAGAACGGACACCAGCCGCCGCGGTAAAAAATGAGGACGGTGGGTTTTTCCGCGAGGGCGGCGCCGAGGTCGAAGGCGGTGCCGTCGGCGGATTTTACGGTGACGGCGGGAGCGACGTCGCCGAGACCGAGGGGGTGGGCCTCGGCGGCGGAAGGCGCGAGGGCGGCGCGGACAGGCAGGGCCAGCAGTGCGGCTATGGCGAGGAGACCGAAGGAGGCGGAACGCGGGAGGAGCTGCATAGTGACGCTGGAGGCGTCACGCTGGAGTTTGGCCCTGACTAGACGCCTACCGTTAGAAGCGAGAAGAGCCATTTTTTGGACGCATTTTTTGATTGGACAAGCATCTAGTTATATATCTAGATGTCAAGTATGGGTTATCCAACCAAGGTCCAGCTCATCG
>JBDNFZ010000536.1:0-3235 GCA_041689555.1 Opitutaceae bacterium
TTGGCGGACAAACGCTTCGACTTCCAGTTCGTCAATCCCCCCTACGGCTACGAATGGAGCAAGGACTTCGACGCCGTCACCACCGAAGTGACCATGCCACCCCTCCCCGAACAAACCGCCATCGCCGGGGTGCTGAGTGATCTGGGCATGGAACTGGCGTTGCTGGAGCAGCGGCAGGCCAAGACCCTCGCCCTCAAGCAAGGCATGATGCAGGAACTCACCGGGAGGACGCAGTTGGCATGAGCACCACCGCCCCCGTTGATGTCAGCGTCCAGAGTTTTGCTCAGCTCTTTGCGGAGTCTCCATTCCCGCTCGCGTTGGACACTTATCAACGGGGCTTTGTTTGGAACGACGACAAGATTCGGCAGTTGTCCGAAGACTTGACGCACTATCAGGCGGAGACCCGTGCCAAGCCGCCCTACTACATGGGCACAATTCTGCTGCACCAGAACGCGACGAAGGAGAAGCGTTTCATCATCGACGGCCAGCAACGGCTAACAGCCCTGTGCATTTTACACCGGCAGCTCTCGGGAGCATTGCCCGCCCACTGTGCGTTGACCTATTCCCCGAAATCGGCCCGCCGCATCGGCGCGGCTGCTCGGATATTCCGCGATCAAATCGAGCGGCCTACCGCTGAGATTTTCGCGAAAATCGTTTTCACCGTCATCCGGGTGGAGCGGGTGGATTTGGCGTTTACCTTCTTCGACACGCAGAACAACCGGGGTGTGCCGCTTCATGCCACCGATTTGCTCAAAGCCTACCACCTGCGCGCCGTGGACGGTGCAATCACCGGCCGCAAGGAAGCCCTGCAAACGCTTTGTGCCCGGCGCTGGGAGGTCGTGCAGCAGGGGGCGTCAATCATGTCGCATGAGCAGGAGTTCGCCCCGAGTCTGTTCACCAAGTTTCTCTGGCGGGCGCGCTACTGGACCGGCAGCCGGGTGGTATATGGCGATCACGATGCACTGATGGAGGAGTTCCAGAAGCAAACTTGGCCAGCCGAGGGTCAGGACACGATTCCGCTCTATCGCTCGCGCCACAACCGGTTGGGCACGGCCCTCACGCTCAAGCCAGAGGGTCACGGTGAAATCCACGGCAACCGAATTTCCCTGAGTCCCAAGGCAGAGGACCTGCCCTTCGCGATCAGGCAGCCCATCCACAAGGGCATCGGTTTCTTTCTCTTCGCGGATAAGTATGCGGCACTTCTGCGCCGGTTGGTGACAGATCCAACTCAGTCCGCTGAAATCCAGAAGTTCCGAGAAGTTTACACCGCGCTGCTGACGGCAAACTCGGTGTTCCTGCGGGAGATTTTCCTCCTCGCATCGCTCATGTATGCCGACCAGTTCGACGATGAGAAGCTCTGGGAGTTCTCGCTGTGGATGGATCACGCCCTCGGAGCTATCCGACTGGAGAAGCAGCAGGTGCGCTACGAGGCGGCGCAAAATTTCTTCAAACACGACGCGCTGAACCTGCTGGATGTGATCGCCAACGGCTACCGCCCGGAGCAGGTCATCGCGCATCTCCAGAAGCAACACAGCCGGGCGGAATTGTATGCCGGTGAAAAGGTCGAGACCGGCAAGGGCGTGCAGGGAGCTTACAAGCATGCTGTGCTGGCCTACTACGGTCGTCCGCCGTCGGACTCGTTGAGTGGTAAACCGGGCTGGATCGCCACCAAGTTGAAAGGAGGCAGGGCGTGATCATTGACTCCAAGCTCACCAGTCTGACCGAAATCGTGGCGAAAATCCCCGAGTGGAATTTTAACATTCCCATCTATCAACGACTCTACGTTTGGGGGGAAGACCAGGTGCTCACGCTCTTGAACGATGTGGTGAACGCCTATGAGCGCGGCGCGGATATTTTCTTTCTCGGCGGCACGCTGCTGGTTGAGCAAGAAGCCGAAGCAGGCAGGTGTTTTGATCTGATCGACGGGCAACAACGGTTCACGACGCTTTGGCTGCTTTGTCATGCATGGCGCGGAAAGTTGAAGCCATTCCTGACGGTAAAGCCTGGAGACTATGTCGAATCTCGTCTCCGCTTTGCGATCCGGCCCGAGGTAAACCAGTTCCTCGAGATGCTGGCGTTTGGATCGAACGGAAAACCGGCGGCGGAAGAGGAGGCCACCCAGCGGATGCGGACGGCACTGGCGTTGATGTGCTCACTGTTTGAAAAACGTCCGCTGCCTGTGGGCGTAATCAGCAAGGAAGCTCATCTGGCTGGGATGGCGGAGTTCGTCTTCACGAAGGTGAAATTCGTGGTCACCTCAGTGCCGAGGGAGACCGACCTGAATAAACTCTTTGAGGTCATCAATAATCGTGGTGTGCAGCTCCAGCATCATGAAATCTTGAAGGCCAGAATGCTCGATGCACTGCCCGAGGCGGAGCGTGGACCGTATGCCGTGCTCTGGGAAGCCTGCGCGGACATGGAGAACTTCATCGAACGAAATCTCAGCGGCATCTCGGGAATGCCCGCGCACGAAGTTGCCGGCCTCTATGAGCGCACGGAGTTGTCCGATGCCGACACCGTGCGGGGTGTTTTGCAATCACGGATGCAAGGCCAGAGCGATCATCAAGCGCTGGGCCTCGAAGAAATTCTGACCGCAGCAGAAGAACCAGAAGCCCAAGAGGGTAAATCTGGACAAGAGGAGATTGAACCGACATGGGTTCGCAGCATTTTTGGTTTCCCTCTCTTTCTTCAGCACACGCTACGAATCTGGCTGCACCAAAAGAAACGGCTTGATTTGCTGCGCCTGCTCGACGGGGAATTGCAGGCCCTCTTCGAAGCGAATTTTTTCAATGAAGATGCGGGGCGGGCTGAGAACGTAAGAGCATTTATCAACCTGCTTTGGAAACTGCGGGTGGTCTTTGACGAGCACCTGATCAAGTGGGCCGATCAAGGAGAGGAGGAAATCCACCTGATTAGCAGAATCAGCGTGAGCACGAACAACGGAAAGCGTTACATGAGCCGGGCGCGTGGGGTGGATTCCCATCGCGGGTTTTCGCTTTTGCAGAGCATGCTCTACCACTCGCAGGAAATCACCACGCAGTATTGGGTGACCCCGCTGCTTTGGTTCATGCACGATCACCCCGAAGCTGGAGTCGAAAAGTATTTCGATTACTTACGCCATCTCGACAATCACCTTCTCGGTTCGGCTTCCGATGAACCCTCAGACCTCACTGTCCGACCTCAGAACGGGCGGAATGACGAGCAGGTTCGATTCCCCGGGTTTTGGTGGAAAAAA
>JBDNFZ010000537.1:0-4490 GCA_041689555.1 Opitutaceae bacterium
AAGTGGCCGAAATTTATCAATAATCCGACCCGCAATCCCGTCGCGTGGAGATAATTTTGCACTTGGGCCCGGTGCTCGTCCGCCAGTCTGGACACCGCCTTGATCTCAACGAGGACCGTTCCGAAACAGACGAAATCCGCTTCATACTTTTTCTTCAACGGACGGCCTTTGTATGTCAGGGCCAGCGGCACCTGCGGCTGTGCGGGCAACCCTCTCAGCCCAAACTCGATTTCAAGACACTCTTGGTAGACCGCCTCCAAGAACCCGCACCCTTTGTCCTTATAAACTTCAAAACAAGCGCCGAGAATCGCGTAACTCTCTTCTACAAGCATCAGTTTACTCATGGTTCAGATTCCTTCCGCGGTTGGGTTTATTTTCTACGGTCGTTTCCTTCCGCGATCCGATTCTTCCGTGTATTCCGTGTGTTCCGTGGGCTAAAAATCCTTCCCTCCGCTTAGCCCGTCTCGTCGCTCACCACCGCACCGCTCCGGAGCCGGATGATCCGGCCGCATTTCTTCGCCAGCTCCAGGTCGTGCGTCACCAGCACCAGCGTCGTGCCTTTTTCCCGGTTCAACCCGAAGACCAGGTCCACCATCGCCGCCGCCGTGTCGCCGTCGAGATTCCCCGTCGGCTCGTCGCAGAACAATATCTTCGGCCGGTTCACGAAGGCCCGCGCCAACGCCACGCGCTGCTGCTCGCCGCCCGAGAGCTGCACCGGATAATGGTCGCACCGCGCGCCGAGTCCCACCCGCCCGAGCAACGCCGTCGCCTCCGCTTCCACCGCCGCGCCGCCCTCGCCGCGCAGTTCGAGCGGCACGAGCACGTTCTCCAGCGCGGTCAGCGTCGGGATCAGTTGGAAATTTTGAAACACAAAGCCGACGTGTTCGTTGCGCACCCGCGCGCGGCCGTCTTCGTCGAGCGCGCCCAATTCGCTGCCCGCCAGCGTCACCGTCCCGCTCGAAGCGCGGTCCAACCCGGCACAAAGCCCGAGGAGCGTGGTCTTGCCGCTGCCGCTCGGCCCCACGATCGCCAGGCTCGCGCCCGCCGCGAGGTCGAAGCTCACTTCGCGCAGCACCGTCAGGGGACCCGCCGCCGTGCGGTAGTCTTTGGTCAGCCGCTCGACTTTCAGAATAGAATGCACACTCATGGTTTTAGGAACCGCCCACGAAACACACGTTACCTACGAAAGCCAGAAATGACTCCCGTCCGCCCGTCTTTGCTCCGTCTCTGTTTCGCGTTGCTCGCGACCCTGCTGGCCCCGGCCGCCATCGCGGTCGAGCCTGTGACCAAGACCCTGGTCTGCTTCGGCGACAGCCTCACCGCCGGCTACGGCCTCGACGACCCCGCGCTCGACGCCTACCCCGCCCTCTTGCAAAGCAGGCTCGCCGCCCTCCCGCCCACCGCCCCCGCCGTCATTTGGCGCGTCGTCAACGCCGGCCTCAGCGGCGAGACCACCTCCGGCGGTGCGCGTCGCATCGATTGGGTGCTCCGCCAGCCCGTTGATGTCTTCCTCCTCGCCCTCGGCGCCAACGACGGTCTCCGCGGCATCGATCCCGTCGTTTCCAAGAAAAGCCTCCAGACCATCATCGACCGCGTGCGCACCCGCTACCCCGACGCCAAGATCGTCATCGCAGGGATGATGATGCCACCGAGCATGGGCGAGGACTACGCCCGCACGTTCGCCGCCATGTATCCCGCCCTCGCGGAAAAAAACCAACTCACCCTCGTCCCCTTCCTACTCGACGGCGTCGGTGCTCGCCCCGCACTCAACCAGGCCGACGCCATCCACCCCAACCCCGCCGGCCACGCCCTCATTGCCGATAAGCTCTGGGCCCGCCTGCTACCGCTCTTTCGATGAACCGCGCCCGACCGAAGCCTCTCGCCTTCCCCCGGCCCGCGCTCGCGGTCCTCGCCCTCGCGCTCGCCTGCCCCGTCGCCACCCCGCTCCGCGCCGATCTTCGCTGGACCGCCGCGATCCGCGCCGGTTGGGCCGAAAACATCAGCCGCACTTCCGCCGCCGCCAACCGGAAGGACTCCGCCACGCTTGAGACCTCCTTCGACGCCGCCTACCCGCGCGCCTTCGCCCGCGACTGGTTGCTCACCACCGGAGCCGGCGCGGAATCATTCGTCGTCCGTGATTTCGCCCCCCAACAACACCTTCGCCCTCGGCCCGCACGTCGATCTCCGCCGCCGCTTCGGCCTCGGCGCCATGGCTCCCGCGCTCACCGGCAGCCTCGGGGTGCAACGCCTCGACACCCGCCTGCGCGGCGCCACCGGCTGGACCACGACCGCCGGCCTCGCTTATTCCCAGCGGTTCAGCACCGCGTTGCGCGCCAGCGCCGGCGTCGACTGGCAACAACAAGACGGCAGCGTCGCGACGTTCGACGTGCGCCACCACTCGGTCTTCGCACGCGTCGCCTGGACGATCACGCCACGCTTTCTGCTCACCGCCGGCTACGCCCGCCTCACCGGCCAACTCGTCGCCCACGCCTCCGGCCCCGTCTTCGCCCGCGCCCTCGCCGGCGCTTTCGGACCGCTCGTCGCCGAGACCTACAAAGCCCGCCCCTGGCTCGTCACCGACAGCTACGGGCCCGCTTGGATTTCCTACCGCATCGACGGCCACGCCGACACCGCCACCGTCGCCCTCACCGCCGCCCTCTTCGCCAACACCTCCGCCGATCTCCGCTTCACCAACTCCCGAGTGGAAAACACCGCCCGCGTCCGCTACCAGACCGACACCCTCTCCCTCGGCCTCGTCCATCGTTTCTAAACATCACACCCCGCACCGCCATGGCCCGTTTCAACCGCTCCGTCCTTCTCCACCGCAGCGCGCTCCTCGTCGCGCTGGCCCTCGCGCCGGCGCTTCAAGCCGAGGGCACCGTCCGGATCGCCACGCGCGACGCCGCCGGCGCCCCCGTCGCCGATGCCGTCGTCTGGCTCACCCGGCTCGACGCCCCCGTCTCCCTACCTCCTCCGCCCGCCGAGCCCGTAGTGATCGAGCAGAAAGGCGAGGAATACTCCCCCTACGTCACCGCCATCATCGCCGGCACACGCATTTCCTTTCCCAACCGCGACCGTATCCAGCACCACGTTTATTCGCTCTCCAAACCCAAGCGGTTCGAGATTCCCCTTCACGGCGGTGAAGATCGCCCGCCCGTCCTTTTCGATCAACCCGGCGTTGTCGCCCTCGGCTGCAATATTCACGACTGAATGTCCGCCTACGTCGTCGTCGTCGCCACCCCGCATTTCGCCAAGACCCCCGCCGCGGGCACCGTCACCCTCGCCGGCCTGCCGCCCGGTCGCTACCGCCTCGAGGTCTGGCACCCCCGGCTCGCGGGCAACGCCGACCGGGAAATCACCGTCACCCCCGCCGACCCCGCGACCCAGACGGTCAACATCACGCTCAAAGCCGACCGCCGCATCATCCGTGCCCCCGACGCCGACGGCGCGAGCTACAAGTAACCCATGGCCTCCCGCCCCCTCCCGCTGCGGCACGCCCCCGCCCGTATGCTTCGTTCTCTCCGCGGCGTTGCCTTCCTCGCCCTCCTCCCCCTCGCCGCCCGGGCGCAGGCTTGGGAACCCGTCCTCGCGACCCAGTTCAAGTGGCACGATAACGCCACCAACGCCGACCGCGCCGCCGACATCCTGCCCGCCGCCCAGTTCCTCGCCACGCTCTCCACCTCGCAGCGGCGCATCCTCGCCTCGCGCGATCAACTCCTCTTCACCGCCCGCATCACCCTCGAGTCCTGGCCTCGCTACGACGGCCTCGACCGCCTCGCCCCCGGCCTCGGCCTCGTCTGGCAGCGCAAGTTCGGCCTCGGTGCCTAGGCCCCGGCCCTCCGTGCCGAGTTCTCCGCCGAGCGCGCCTTAGCCCGCGAATCCGGCCGCTCCGCCAACACGGGCACCGCCGGCCTCGTCTTTCGCCAGCGCCTCACCTCCGCCTTCACCGCGCAGCTCGGCCACGAATTCGCCCGCACCGATGCCCGCGACCTCGCCTTCGACCGCACCGGCCGCGAGACCTCCGCCCGCCTCGGCTGGCAATCTCCCACCCCCTGGCACTTCGAGCTCACCCTCGGCTTCCGCCACGGCGACGTCCTCGTCTACTCCGCCCCGCCCCGCCCCGATCTCGTGAAGAAGGGCAAGATAATCACCTTCTCCGAAACCTTCGACCGCCAAGGCTCCTTCATCGCCTACTACTTCCCCGCCGACACCCGCTCTCTCGCGCTCCGCGCCAGCCGCCCCCTCGACCGCACCACCACCCTCGCCCTCTCCCTCGAGCTGCGACGCACACCCCACGGCGACGTCGAGTATCGCAACCGCCTCTTCGCCCTTTCCCTCCAGCGCCGGCTCTAGCCCGGAAAATTCATACGCGAACAAAAGGGCGGGCATGATTCCTGCTTAAGTTGTTGGTGTGAAGAATCCAACTACAGTAGCGACCGGCACCCGGCCTGCAACAGACTGTCAGCCCGAAGCGTTCCTGTTTCCAGACC
>JBDNFZ010000538.1:0-2628 GCA_041689555.1 Opitutaceae bacterium
CCGGGAGATTCGCGTCTCGGTTGAATCGGCTCCGGCGGCGGGCCCGTTGGCGGCCCTCGGATACGCGAAAAATATCCGCCCCGGACCGGACCGTCGCACCGCGAGCTGGATGACCGAACTTCGCGCCGGGGAACAATAGCCGTGTGGATTGTCGATACCTGCCTCGTGCTCGACGTCTTTGAACACGATCCCTCGTTCGGCCGGCCGTCGGCCGATCTCCTCCAAAAACTTTCGGCCCGGGGCCTGGCCGTCAGCCCGATCACCACGGTGGAACTTTCCGCCGCCTTCACGGGCGACCCCGTGGAGCAGAAGCGCTTCTTGGAATTGGCCGGCCTCTCCTACGTCGAGCCGGGGACGGCGACCGACACCGAGCAAGCCCACTCGGCCAGGAGCGACTATGTGACGGCCAAACGCCTCGGCAAAGCCGCCAAGAAGCCCGTGGCCGACATCCTCATCGGGGCGTTTGCCGCGAACCGCACCGGTTTGATCACGCGCAATGCGCGCGATTTCACCCGTTGGTTTCCGAAATTGAAAGTGCGCGAGCCCTGATCCGTGCGCGCTCGCCCGGGGATTCGGGCTTGGAATCCCCCGCCCGCCGCACGCCCCTTCACCGCGACAAGCCCGATACCACCAGACTGATCCCGGCGCCGGCCACCGCCAGCACGACCAAGATCGCACCGAGCGCCGTGATTTTTTCCCTGCGATCAGACCCGGTCCAGTCGTCGGGAGCGCGCCGATTTGAACTGGCCTTGGCCCGGGGCAGCTTTTGTTCGGCACTCATCGGCTAAGAGACACTTCGCACTCGGGAGCGCGCGCGGCGAAGCCCGCGATCGGCTGCGCGCCGACCTCAATTCTCGAAACGAAGGTGATGGAAATCCTCACGCTTGGATTTCAGAACGAAAAAACCCGACTCGTCCCGCACGAAGTTGTAATCTCGCATAAGTAAATTCCCTATCCCGCAGGAATCGCAAAAGGCAGAGAATCTACCCGTCAGCCCATGGCGCTTCCCGCGCATTCCCCTCGCCCGGCGATTTTCGTTCCCACCTAAAACCGAAAAGCGCCACCTTGGATTGATGCAACTTAGCCCGCCCCATCCCCTCCCCTTGAAAACCGCCGCCGCTGCGCTCACCCCGCTGGCTCTGCTCTGGCTGGCCCTCGCATCTTCGCCGCTCCACGCTCAGTCCGCCACCGAGCCCGCGCGTCTCCCGCGCGGGAATCTTCTCGTCTACCGCGACTCCGCCGGCGCCACCGCCCCCGTGCGCACACCCGCCGACTGGCAACAGCGTCGCGCTGAAATCGTCCGCGGTATGGAGACCGTGATGGGCGCGTTCCCCGGTGCGACGTCGCCCAAGCGCGTCCCCCTCGACGTCCGCATCGAAGAGGAAATCGACCGCGACACCTACGTCATCCGCCGCATCACCTATCAAAGCGAACCCGGCAGCCGCACGCCCGCGTTTCTCTGTATTCCGAAAGCCGCGCTCGCAGCCACCGCGTCGCAAGGCCGCACCTTTCCCGGCGTCCTCTGCCTCCACCCCACCGACCAGACCGCCGGTGCCGGCGTGGTCGTCGGCCTCGGCGGCAAAGCCAATCGCCAATACGCCGGAGAACTCGCCGCGCGCGGCTACGTCGCCATCGCGCCCGGATACCCGCATCTCGCGGGCTACGCGCCCGACCTCCTCGGCCTTGGCTACGCGAGCGGCACGATGAAAGCCATCTGGGACAACACCCGCGCCCTCGACGTCCTCGAATTGCTCACCTTCGTCAAAAAAACCGCCGGCTTCGGCGCCATCGGCCACTCCCTCGGCGGCCACAATGGGCTCTATACCGCCGTCTTCGAACCGCGCCTTACCGTCGTCGTCACGAGCTGCGGCTTCGATTCCTACCTCGACTACTACGCCGGCAATCCCGCCGTCTGGAAACACGGCAAAGGCTGGTGTCAGGACCGCTACATGCCGCGCCTCGCCGACTACGCCGGCCGCCTCGCCGACATCCCGTTCGACTTCGCCGAAATCCTCGGCGCCCTCGCCCCCCGCCCCGTTTTCGTGAACGCCCCGCTCCGCGACGCCAACTTTTCCTGGCAATCCGTCGACCGCCAGATCTCCGCTGCGCAACCGATCTACGCCCTATACGGCGCCAAGTCCGCCCTCACCGTCGCCCACCCCGACAGCGACCACGACTTCCCCGACGCCCAACGCGAAGCCGCATACGCCCTGCTGGATTCGGTGCTGCAATGATCCGATCCGGCGCGCGCTCAAATCCGCCAATTCTCAAAAGCAAGTCCCGGCACCCGCGAAAACTCCCGCGTGTTGTCCGTCACCAAAACCGCGCCCAACGCTATCGCATGTCCGGCGAGGAGCGCGTCGTAAGGCCCGATCGGCAGAGCAGAGGGCTTCAAGTTGGCGAGCAGGGCCCGCACGACGCCCGCCTCCTGCGCCGCCGCAGATCCAAACGCCTCCACCCGCGGAAACACTTCTCTCAATCGGGCAATGCGCTCGCGAAACGCCGCCACCTCCGGTCGCTTGGCCGCGCCATATTCCAGCTCCATCAACGCGATGGCAGATAGGCGACAGTCCGCGAGCGATCGTTCCAACCGATCCAGCATCCGGGCATCTTCCGGCCTGTCGCGCA
>JBDNFZ010000539.1:0-7194 GCA_041689555.1 Opitutaceae bacterium
CACACCGCCGGCCGCCAGGGCGCGGCGCTTGCCCAGCAATTGCTGGTTTTCGGCCGCCGGCAGGCGCTCCACCCCCAGGTGATCAACCTCAACACCCTTGTGCGCGACCACGCGGCGATCCTCGGCCGGCTCATCGGCGAGGCCGGCCGGCTCGAACTCGAACTCAGCCCCGACGCCCTGCACATCCGCGTCGATCCCGCCCAGTTCACCCAAGTCGTGATCAACCTCGTGATCAACGCCCGCGACGCCCTGCGCGAACACGGGGTGGTCACGATCGTAACCAAGACGGTCACGCTTCTCGCCGGCTTGAACCGCCGTCAGAACGACCTGCCGCCGGGCGACTACGCCCGGCTCAGCATCCGCGACAACGGCACCGGTATGGATGAGGCCACCCAGCTTCATCTCTTCGAGCCTTTCTTCACCACCAAACCCGTCGGCAAAGGCACCGGCCTCGGCCTCGCCCTCGTCTACGGCGTCATCCAGCAGAGCAGCGGCCAGATTTCCGTGCAAAGCCAGCTGCACACCGGGACGACCTTCGATATCCTTTTGCCCCGCGACAACGCGCCGGTCGACACCTCAGGCTCGAACCCGCCCATCGAGCCCATTCCCGTCACCCGCGGCAGCGAACGCGTGCTCCTGCTCGAGGCGGACGACGTCGTGCGGAAAATGGTCGCCGGGATTCTCACCGCCGACGGCTACCGCGTCTACGCCGCCGCCACCGCCACCGAGGCGCTCGCGCTCACCCAGGAAGCCACCCGGCCGATGCAACTCCTGATCGCGCCCCTGGCCGAGACTGAAGCCGCCCAGGTCGCCCAAACCCTCCTCAATCGCCGGGCAAATACCCGGCTGCTCGATATCGGACCCGCCGGCAAGACGCCGGCCTTTGACTTGCTGCCGGAGAGCCAGTTTGCCCGGTTGCCGAAGCCCTTCGCCCTCAGCCAGCTCTTGAAAGCCTCGCGTCAGTTGCTCGACACCTGAGCCGGCCGGCGCGCATCCCCTCCGCTATGGAGCTCTACCTCATCCGGCACGCCCACGCCTTGGCCGAGACCGAGGATCCCGGCCGGCCTCTCAGCCCAAAGGGTCGGGCCCAGGTCCGACGCCTCGCCAAGGCGCTCCGCGACCGATCCGCCTTTGCCCCCGCTGCCATTTGGCACAGCCCGCTGGCCCGATCCCGGCAGACGGCGCGGCTCCTTGCCAAAGCCCTCGCCTTCACCGCGCGGTTGACAGAAGTCGCCGGCCTCGAACCCGAAAATAATCCGCGCACGCTCGCCGCGCGCCTGAAAACCCACCGCCGCGCCCTCGCCATCGTCGGCCACGAACCGCACCTCAGCTTGCTCGCCGCCCTGCTCGTGACCGGCACCGCGACGCCCGGGCTCTTCCAACTGCAGAAGTCCGCCGTGCTCTGCCTCGAGCGCGAGGCCGCCGCACCGGGGTCCGCTTGGCGCGTGCGCTGGCTGCTCCCGCCCGGGCTGATCGCCTGACGAGCCACGTCGCGCGGTTGGGCTTGGCACGGCCGCGGGGCCTGCCAGCTGTTTTCGGACATGCGCATTCTCCTCACCGGTGCTTCGGGTCTGGTCGGCGCCGCCTTCGCCCGGGCGGCCGCACGACGCGGGCACGCGGTCACCGGCATCGTCGGGGGATTCACCGGCGAACTTCCCGGCGTCGCCACGCGCCGCGCCCTCGATCTCTGCGACGAAGCGGCGGTCACCGCCGCGGTCCTGGCCGAGTTTCCCGAGGCCATCGTCAACGCCGCCGCCGTTTCCGTGCCCGAAGCCTGCGACGCCGATCCGGCCCGGGCCCAAACCCTCAACGTCGTCCTGCCCTCGACCCTTGCCCGGCTCGCGCATCACCTGAGCGCCCGGCTTGTCCATCTTTCGAGCGAACAAGCCTTCGACGGCGCGCGCACGACGCCCTACGCCATCGGTGATCTGCCCTCACCCATCAATCTCTATGGCCGGCAAAAAATCGCGAGCGAGCGCGTGGTGCAGGCGTTGGCGCCGGAGTTTGCCGTCACCGTGCGGGCGCCGCTCCTGATGGGCAACAGCCCGGGCGGTCAGCGCAGCACCCACGAACGGCTTTTCGCCGACTGGTCCGCCGGCCGCGCGGCCAAACTTTACACCGACGAGTTCCGCCAGACCTGCACCGCGGAAAATCTCGCCGAGGTGATGCTCGAGCTGTGCGAACGCCGGGACGTGCGCGGCGTCGTTCACTGGGCCGGCGCGGAGTTGCTTTCCCGCTACGAGCTGGGCTTGCGCGTGCGGGAATATTTCAAGCTCAGTGCGACGCGGGCTCCGATTCTGGCGGTGGACCGCGCCGCGAATCCCGCCGCCGCCGCCAAGCGCCAAGCCTGCCTCGCCCTCGGCCTCGCTCCCCTCGTCGGGCTGCTGAAAACCCGGCCGCAGACCGTCGCCGAACAACTCGCCGAATTCCGGGTGCCGCCCGCAAGCCTCACCTGGGCCGCCGGCGCCTGAACCTCCCATGGAAAAAAACGCCTTCCCCATCCGCACGCTCGTTTCCTTATTGCTCACACCGCTGGTGCCCACCGCCGTCTTCATGACGGTGACGCGCGCCCGCGCTTCCGCCGATCTCGCCGACGTGATGCCGGCCTTCCTGATGATCTGCTACCCGTGGTGCGTTGGGTTCGGTGGTTTCGCCTATCTCGTGCTGCGCTGGCGCAAACGCGATGGCTACATCGCCTGTGCGCTCGGCGGTGCCGTCATCGGGGTGCTTTATTTCGTGGTGCCGTTCGCGTTGGGCCCGGACCGGTTTCAACTCAGCCGGGAAACTTTCCTTTTTCCCGTGGTGCTGGCCTTCACGGGGGCGTTCTCGGGCCTTTTCTTCCGGAGTATCCGCGGCTCTTTTTCCCGCTCCCCATGAAC
Organism: Opitutaceae bacterium; assembly: GCA_041689555.1. Lineage (GTDB taxonomy): Bacteria > Verrucomicrobiota > Verrucomicrobiia > Opitutales > Opitutaceae > Tous-C4FEB. The sequence continues at coordinate 2,880 of JBDNFZ010000539.1, forward strand.
CTCGACCTCTTGCCCACCCGCACCGCCGGGGCCGCCGAGAATATGGCGACCGATTTCCTGCTGCTGCAACGTTACCCTCAGCCGGCCGCCGCGCGCTTCCGGCACTACGGGTGGCTTGGGCCGGCGTGGACGTTCGGCTACAGCCAAAAGATCGCTTTCGTGCGCACGCAATTGCCCGCCGACATCGGCCCCGGCGCGATTTGTCGGCGGCCCACCGGCGGCGGCATCGTGGACCACGGCGACGACTGGACCTATGCGCTCGTCGTGCCGCGCGGATTTGCGCTGGAGGAGCTTCGCGCCGCCGAAAGTTACCGGCGCGTCCACGAGGCCCTCGCAACCGCGCTGCGCGCACAGGGAGTGGCTGCGGCGGTCAAGACCCGTTGTGAACCGCCCAAGGACGGCGAACCCGGTTGCGGGCCTGCCGGCGTTTGTTTTCAGCGGGCCGAACTCTACGATGTCGTAAACGAAACGAACGGGGGAAAAATCGCCGGCGCCGCGCAAAAACGCTCCAAGCACGGCCTTCTCTTCCAAGGCTCGCTCTGGCGGCCCGCCGCCGGCGCGGCCACCGTGGACTGGGATCGCTTCGCCGCCGATTTTTCCTCCGCGTTGGCCCAAGATCTCGGGGCTGACGCCGCGGCCACGCCTTGGCCGGAGTTTCACGAAGACGAAGTCGGCGCGCTTTCGGAGCGTTACGGCTCGCCGGAGTGGACCGAGTATCGCTGACGATGCGCGGGCGATGATCGCGCCGGCCTACTCGTAACGACGGGCGCGGCCGAGGTAGTTGAGCATCCAGATTTCCTTCCAGACGCGGTAGCGGCCCTCGTGCGTGATCTTGCCGAAATCCTCGCGCTCAGGATGGGGATGGAGAAAGCCCAGCTCGGTGTTGAGCCGGTCGAGCTCGCCCTGGGTCGCGTTGAGGTCGGCCAACGGCTCGTTGGCAAACGGGACGGCGATCGCCTTGGCGGCCGTCAAGCGCGCGCGGTGGCGGGCCAGCAGGCGGGGCAACGAACGGCTCCATGGGCGGCGTTCGACGAACCAGTTTTCCGGATAAAAACCGGCAAAGGGCACCGTGAGATTGTCGGTCACGTAGCGGGCGCTGTCGGTGGTCACCGTGGTCAGCGTGAAGCAGAGGCCGATCGCGCCGTTGCCTTGGGGCAGAAAGGTAATCTGCGCCCGCAGGGTCGCCGCCGCGTCCTGATAAATCGAGACGCGCAGGTAGAGCCCGCCGCCCACCTCGGCCTTGAGCGCCTGCGTCTGCCGGAAGCCCTGCGCGCGGAGCCACTCGCGCACCTTGAGCAATCGTGGCTGCACCGGCCATTCCTCGCCGGAGGAGTTGACGGCGTAACGGGGAAACAGCGGGAGCGGGCTCACGCTCAGCGCGGAGATCGCGAGCCAGTTGTAGAGCGTTTCACCGAGTAACCAGACGGTGAAAAATGTCGCGGCGAGCACCCAATAGGGACGGTCGACCAACTCGAGGTGACGGCAGAAATGCGCCGCGCCGAACGCGAAGACCAGCCAACGCAGCCAACGTTCGGGGATCGCGATCAGCGGCGAAGCGTAGCGCAGGTTGAGTTGCACCAGCGTGAGCGAGACGAGGATGGCGAAGAGGAGAAAATACTGGGGATCCATCGGCAGGGAGATCTGAGTGCCCGGGGACCAGGGCTGACGGACGGTTAGTGCGCGCTGGCTTGGCTTCCCAAGCGGGACTTAGCTGAGGCGGACCGGCATAATGACGCAGATGAAGTTTTCGAGCGTCTTGAACACGCCGGGACTCACCTCGTCCTTCACTTCGAAAAACACCTCGTCCTTGGTCAGAGCCTTGAGCGGATCCATTAAAAAAGCCGGATTGAACGCCACCTGCAGGTCAGGTCCGCTGTAACCGATGGCCATCGACTCGTGCGCCTCGCCGAAGTCGGAACTCGCGGCAAAAATCTCGAGAAGATTGCTGCTCAGCTTGATCTTCACCGAGTTCGCTTTCTCCGAACACACGAGTTGGGCGCGGTGGACGCACTGGAGCAGCAGTTCGCGCTCGAGCTTGATGCGCTGATGGGTCTCTTTCGGCACGACCTGCTGGTAATTCGGATAGTTGCCCTCGACGACCTTGGAGTATAGGTAGACGTGGTCGATCAGCCCGCTGGTGTCCTTATCGGTCGCGATCTGAAAGGCGGCGCGACGATCGGTGAAGTTGATCTTCACCTTTGAGCCCTTGTCGAGGAGGCGCCCGAGTTCGGAGACGGTCTTCGCGGGCAAAATGATCGCGCCGGCGCTGGCGGCGGGGACTTCCATTTCCTTCGAAATGAGCGCGAGGCGCCGGCCGTCGGTCGCGACCAAGGTGAGCTTCTCGTCGCGGAAATTGAAATAGACGCCGTTGAGGATGTAGCGGGTTTCATCCGTTGACTGCGCGTAGGAGACGCTGCGGAGCATCCCGACCAGTTCGCTCTGCTCGAGGGTGTAGGCCTTCTCATCGCCAAACTCGGGCAGCGGCGGGAACTCCTCGCGACCGATGCCCATGATCTTGAAGGTCGAGCCACCCGAGGAAAGTTTCACCTGGTGATTCGGCGCCCCGTCGAAGTTCACATCGACGCTGGGCAGTTCGCGCACGATCGTCGCCAGCCGCTTCACCGGAAGCGTCACCGAGCCGGTCTCCTTGACCTCCGCCTTGATCTTGCAGCGGATACCGAGGTCGAGGTTGGTCGTGGAAAGCGAAATCTGATCCTTCTCGGCCTCGATGAGCACGTTGCTGAGGATCGGCATCGTCGCCTTGGAGCCCACGACGTTCAGCACTTGGGCCAGGCCGTTGGCGAAATGGTCGCGATTGATTTTGAATTTCATGGAAAGTGGGTCGGTCGGGAAACGAAACGTCTGGGGAAGCTAACAAACGCCAAAAGAATAGAGGTTCAATAAAGAATTATATCCCTATCACTATGGGCTGCGAACAAGTTTAACAACCGGCGGTTTCCCCTCTCGGAAACCTGCGTTTTTTTTGGTGAAAAACCCCGGCACGAAGCCCGATAACCGGGCGGTTGTTCACCGCAGGAAAGATATTGGTCATCGGCACGCAGGTTGTTCACACGGAAACGGCCGGCCGGTTTTTGCGTATGATCCGCGCCCGGCGCCAATGGCGGATCAGGCCGAAGAAAATGTAGCTGAGCGTGCAGGCCAGGAGCCCGTATTCCTTAAACAGAATCAGCGCGCCGGCCACGACGATGAGGACCACGAAGGTCGGTAGCCGCGTGCTCGTCTGGAGGTCGACTTTCTTACCGCTGGGGTAGCGCACCGTGCTCACCATCAACACCGCGATCAGCACGAGCAAAAAAGGCAGGACCACGGCCCAGCGGTGGATGTCACGGTCGCTCTCGGCGAGGCTCATCAGGGCAAGAACCATCGATGCCACGGTGCCGGCCGCGGCGGGCACGGGCAAGCCGAGGAAATCCTTGCTCGAGTCCTTGGCGTCGCGGTGCAGCAGCGGATTGGTGATGACATTGAAACGGGCGAGCCGGATGGCGGCGCAGAGCAGGTAGATAAAGCTCAGGAAACCTCCTAGCTGCCGGAAGATGGGATAGCCGTGCGTCGGGGAAAGGATCAGGAAGTAAACCAGGAGCGCGGGCACGAGGCCGAAGGAGACGACGTCGGCGAGCGAGTCGAACTCCGCCCCAAACAACGATTCGCGACCACCCATGCGCGCCAACCGGCCGTCAAGGGTGTCGAAGGCCGCCGCGCCGAGAATCAGCCAGACCGCCCATTTGAAATACCCGATCGCGACCGGCGTGAGTTCCGAGACGGCCACCGTGCCCGAGATGCGCATCTCGTAGTCCGCCTTGATGCAGAAGATGATCGCGACGAAACCGCAGCAAAGGTTTCCCGCCGTCATCAGGTTGGGCAGGAAATAGATCCGGCTCGCCTGAGTGACGTTGTAGGGATCCGCGGGATCGGACTGTTGTTGGCGGCGGGTCGGGATCATTTCTTGGCGAGGCTCTCGAGGTATTTCCAAAACTTGGAGTCCTGCTCGACCAGTTGTTGTTCGGAAACCGGCAGCTTGTTGCGCAGCAGAAAATCCTCGAGCGAGTTTTTGTGGAGGATGTAGTTCACGTGCAGTTTTTCACCCTGCGCCTCGAAGTAGAAACGAAAATCCCCGGCGCGCAGCCGGTAGAACTCCTTGCCCGAGCGGGTAAACCGGCCCAACGGCTCCCGCGGGTGAGAAAGATCGGCCGGTTTCAGTCCGCTGATGGGATCGACAAGCGCGAGCTGCTGCAGCTGGTCGAGTTGGTTGAGCTCGCGCATCGCCTGCGAGGAAAGGGTGACCTGATACATCGGA